>NZ_JAUBTO010000224.1:0-8873 GCF_036702495.1 Microcoleus sp. C2D2
ATTGCCTTTCATGACGCAACATTTTAAGGTCAGTCGCTGAATTAAGAATCCCTGTCCTTTAGGTCAGGGAGTGTCAACCTAGTTGCTGTTGACCGTTGTCTGAGTTGCTGAGGAGCATCCTCAGTGCGGTAAAGTTTTTTTATGCACAATAACGACTACTCCAACGCCCTTGATACTGACACGGAACTGGAAAGCCCTTTGGATCAATTTGACGGATCCGAACCCCCGCTGCCAGATCCTGAGGAAATGCTGCCTTTGCTGGAATCCCCGGAACCTCAGCACCGGATGATTGCGGCGCGGGCTTTTTGCGAACTGCAGGACGATCGAGCAATTTCGCATTTAATTAATTTGTTGAGAGACGGTTGCCCCTTGGTGCGGGTGAGCGCGGCTTATGCGTTGGGGCGAAATCCCAGCCCCGATGCTGTGGAACCGCTGATTCTTCAGCTTAACTGCGACTGGAACGGTTACGTTCGCAAAGGGGTAGTTTGGGCCCTGGGAAATTGCAGGGACCACCGCGCTTTGCCATCTTTAATTGATGCTCTCTCGACTGATATTTCGGCGGTGCGTTTGTGGGCGGCGAGTTCTCTGGGTCAAATGGCAAAAGTTGGTTACTATGTGGTGATTGCTGCGATTCCGCCGTTGATTCAAAGGCTGCGGGGAGATTCTGTATCTGCTGTGCGGAGCAACTGCGCTTGGGCGATCGGGCAACTGGCCCGCGAATTGCCGAATAATATAGTGTACGCTGGGGCGATCGATGCTCTGATTGAAGCTTTAGAAGAAGATGAAGATATGGGCGTGCGAGAAGATGCTAAATCTTCACTTTTGCGAGTCGGCGACCCGCGCGGATTGCAAATAATTGAAGATTTAGAAATGGAAGGACTTTTGTGATTTAAACGCCCTAATTACCAATTACCATTACTAATTATGCCTTTCATCAGTGCTAAAACAGATTTTGGTTTCAAAAAAATCTTTGCTTCGCCCCAGAGCAAAGACATTTTGATTAGCTTCCTCAATGCTATGCTCTATGACGCACAGCCAACCATTGAAGACTTAGAAATTATTGACCCTTACGCCGCGCCGAGCGTTACTGGATTAAAAGACACTTACCTGGATGTTAAAGCCAAAATTACAGGCAACAAAACTGTGATTATCGAAATGCAGGTAATAAATGTAGAAGCTTTTACTAAACGGGTAGTGTACAATGCCGCCAAAACCTACGCAACTCAACTCAGACCCAGGGAAGGATACTCTAAATTAAATCCTCTGATTGCTTTAACAATTACAGATTTTATTTTGTTTGAAAATACAGAAAAATTTCTCACCCATTTTGTCTTTAAAGAACTCGAAGAAAACTTCGAGTATTATAACAGAGAAATCGAATTAGTGTTTGTCGAACTGCCCAAGTTTAACAAAGAACTAGAACAAGTTGAAAACATAATTCAAAGCTGGATTTATTTTATCAAAAATGCTCCCCTATTCGATGAAATTCCGGAAAAATTTGCATCAATTCCCGAAATTCAAACAGCTTTTTCCATCGCCAGCAGAACTAATTTAACCGTTAAGGAATTAGAGGAATTGGAAAAGCGGGAAATGTTTGTTGAAGACCAACGCGGTGCTGTTATTAAGGGGATACAAGAAGGTCGTAAAGAAGGCATAATTGAGGGGCAAACAGCATTAATCTTGCGTCAAGTCGCGCGGCGCACTGGCGAAATCCCACCAGAAACTCAAACTCGCATTCGGCAGTTATCTCTCGAACAATTAGAGGATTTAGGTGAAATCTTGTTAGATTTTACAAGTCAAGAGGATTTGATAGCTTGGTTGGAATCGGCTTCAGTATGAATTTATAACTTTTGCACTCCTGATACTAAATCCGGCTTTCATACCCCCTTTATTCTTTAGTCGCTGCCTGCGGGCTGTGTTTGTGTAGTAGCGGTTTCAACCGTCTAGTTTCTAATCTAATAAGTCGGGCTCCCGGCGCACTATCATGTCATAAAGCGGTTGAAAGCTAAACCATCCCATGCGGTGAGACCCTACTTGCTGCTGTGTTAAACGCGCACATTCTGGCTTGATGAGAATGGGTTTTCCTGCTGCTTCGGCCATTAACTGCGCTTGACAAGAACGTTCCATTGCAATAAACCACCAAGCTGCTTCATCTACTGTTTGACCTACTGTTAACAGTCCGTGATTTTGTAAGATAATAGCTTTTTTCTCACCTAAAGTTTTGGCGATGCGTTTAGCTTCTTCGATTTCCAAAACAACTCCGGTGTAATCGTCAAATAAAGCTTGGTCTTCATAAAAAGAACAAGCATCTTGCGTCAGCGGGTCAAGCAGGCGGCCCAAACTCGACCAACTTTTGCCGTAGGGAGAATGAGCGTGGGCTGCTGCGATTACGTCGGGGCGGGCGCTGTGCACTTGGGAATGAATGGCAAATGCTGCTTCGTTGACGGGTTTATTTCCTTCAACAACTTCGCCTCTGTGGTTGACTAAAATTAGGTCGCTGACTCGAATTAAACCAAAGTGCATTCCAAAAGAATTGACCCAGAAATGGTCGAGGTGTTCGGGGTCGCGGACGGTGATATGTCCGGCAATTCCTTCGCTGAATCCGAAGCGGGCAAATAATCGAAATGCGGCGGCTAAACGCTGTTTGCGGTGGCGGCGTTCTTCTTCAAGTGAGTTGAATGTCGCGGGTTGAAAAGTGACTTTGGGGATTTTTAATGCAACCATATATTTTATTAGTGAAAAGACAGGAGGCTGATCCTCGGAATCGGCATTCCCAGTCAGAGAATGGGAACGAGATAAATTTTGAATTGGGAAATTTGAGTTGGGAACTGTGGGGCCGGCATCTTGCCTGCACTACTAAACTGCGATTTCACTCAGGCGCAAACCTGCGATGTTTTTGCAGTCGAAAGTGGCGTTATTGCCGGGGTGGCGCTCGATTAATTCGATAATTTGTCCGGCGGGGTTTTGCAGAAACCACTGAGTTAATGAGCCGTAATCTAAAGCTCGATCGGACATGGGTTTGAAGTTTTTATTTTGCCATATTGTAGCAGCATTCTGCACGTTTTCAACTCGAATCGCGATGTGGTGAACTGCTGCTAATCCTCTTTGTTCCTGGAAACGGTTTTTTTGGTCGCCGGCTGCGTGGGGCGCATCTAATACTACTAAGCCGCCCGCTGGCATTAATAATGTCATTAAATGCAGCCACAAATCGGAGGGAACGTTTATGTTTGTCGAACAAAAGTTAATCGGGAACAAGTCGGGGCCTTCGACAATTTTGGCGCCGAAGGGGTAAAAAGACTCGGCGTATTTTTCGAGTTCGGTGCGGCTGGGAAATGTGATGACAAAGTGGTCGATCGCAACTTGTTCGTCGTACAGGTGTGTTTCAAACGTCCAGGTTGTTAAAAATTCGGGTTCGATAAATTTGGGGTTGAATTCCAGCAAGCCATTTTTCTCGATGAAAGGTGAGTCAATATGGCCCTCAAGGTTGCGATCGAACTTTTGGGTTTTTAGATTCAAGTTTTTCATGTATCTCGCCCGATGTTAACTCCGCAAAACTGCGAATTGTATCTACAAGCTGAAGTTGACACACATTTGGTGCGCCTTAATTCAAAAATAACACAAAATTTAATACAAGCAAGCAGAACGGGCGATCGTAAGTCCGAAACCTTTACACAGCAAATATTCCCCAATCTAAAATCTAAAATCTAAAATCTAAAATCGGATGGTTTGCCGATCGCGAGTCCGGCCAACCACGCTGTAGTCCAGGCACTTTGGAAGTTGAAACCGCCCGTCACGCCGTCGATATCCAAGATTTCGCCCGCAAAGAAAAGTCCGGGACAGCGGCGGCTTTCCATTGTCTTAAAATCGACTTCTTTGAGGTTGACACCGCCGCAGGTAACGAATTCTTCTTTAAATGCGCCTTTTCCTGCAACCTGATATTCGCCTTGAACGAGTTCTTGCAGGAGGCGATCGAGGGTTTTGTTAGATAAGTCGGCCCAGCGTTTTTGCTCATCAATGCCGATCGAACTTGTCAAGCGTTCCCAGAGGCGGCGCGGCACCGGAAACGGACAGCTAGAGACAATCAATCGGTGCGACAACTGCGACTTAACTGCTAGCAGTTGCTGCCGCAAAACTTCCGCATTGTACTGGGGAAGCCAATTAATCAGCACAGGTGTTTTATAATGGCGATCGTGCAAAAATCTCGCACCCCAAGCCGAAAGTTTGAGTACAGCAGGCCCGCTTAAACCCCAGTGAGTAATTAGCAAAGGCCCGCTTTGTTCTAATTTAGCTCCCGGCAATTTCACCTTAGCATTAGGAACAGAAATTCCGGCTAATTCTTTGATTCTGCTGTCGGAAATATTAAAAGTAAATAGAGAAGGAACGGGCTGTTCTACAGTATTACCTAAGTCTTTTGCCCACTTAAAACCCGACGGATTGCTGCCTGTTGCCAGAAGAATGCGATCGCACTTAAAACTCTCCCCCGACTTCAACTCAATTTCAAAACTAGGGGGGGTGTCACCCGGTTCGCCCTCTGCGGTGTTGCCCGTTAACTTCTTTACTGAAACTACTGCATCGCCCGTGCGAATTTTTACGCCTGCATCCTCAGCAGCCCGGATCAAACAGTTAACAATTGTCCCCGAATCGTCGGTGATCGGAAACATTCGCCCGTCTTCTTCTGTTTTCAACTTCACACCGTGACCTGCAAACCATTCTACAGTATCGCGGGGTTGAAATCGAGTAAAAGCACCGCGCAGAGCTTTCCCTCCTCTGGGGTAATTCTGCACTAAAACACCGGGGTCAAAACAAGCGTGAGTAACGTTGCAGCGCCCGCCGCCAGAGATGCGAACTTTTGCCAGGACTTGCCGGCCAGCTTCTAGTAAAGTGACGCGGGTCTGCGGGTAGGTTTTAGCACAGGTAATTGCACTAAAAAAACCCGCAGCACCGCCGCCGATGACTGTAATTTTGAGCATTCGATCGGACAAATTTTTTCTCGCTTATTCTTCTAGTTCAAAATCTGATTTTGCCGCCCCGCAAGTGGGACAAACCCAATCGTCGGGGATATCTTCAAAGGGTGTACCGGGAGCTATCTCTCCGTCGGGGTCGCCTACTTCTGGATCGTAGACGTAATTGCAAACTGTACAAACGTATTTTTGCATTTGCTTAACTCAACTTTATATTGTAATCCTATAGATTGTACTTGACAACGCAACCTAGTGCAATACCAATTTCCAAACGTAATGCGACTTTCGACCATTCCCAAATTATTAAAAATTAAATTTTGCACAATTATAAAATCTAAAATCTAATTAAGTCTTGCACAATTATAAAATCTAAAATCGGAAATCTAAAATCTAAAATCGTAAAAGCCTCTAGAAGCACAGTTCTAGAGGCTTGATTGTATTTTTTATTAGTTTGCTGCGATTGGAAGACTAGACTTTTGCTAAAGGCTTACCCCAAACGCCGCTTTCATCTTCTTCGTACTGCTGGTGAATGGCGTCCCAAGCGGTGTGTTCCGCTTGTATCGAGTCGTTGGTTTCGTCAAATGCGGCGTTGTAGGATTCGATAAAGGTTTTTTGAGCGGCTTCCGACAGGTGCGATCGCACTTCTGGAGACAAGTCTGCCGGACTATTGCAGCGACCTTTGACGGCGCGCGGCAGCGTCATTTCGCTAACTGAAACTTCTTGGCCGCCTTCACTTTCTAGCAAGAGTTGAAATTCGCCCGAACGGTCGGCGGGAACTTCTGCCATCACGAGAAATTCGCCTGCTTCAACGCGGGTTTGATAGATAGTTGCTTTGTCTTCCGGCATTCCCAAAGCGACTAAAGCGGAAACTAGACCCGCACCGGCCGAACCTGCGATCGCGCCGCTAGCTGCACCCAACAGTACCGCGCCCAGCGGGCCCGCCGAGACTACTGCACCGACAAAGGGAATAAACAGCACGCCGACGCCAGTTAGCAAACCCAAAAAAGAACCGAATAAGGAACCAAAAATCGCCCCGCTTCGCAGACCGCCTAAAATTACATTTTTTTTAGTAAGAAAGCCGGCAATTCTAGTTTTTGACTGAAAGTTTTTTCCCATTACTGAGATGTGGTCGCGGGAAACTCCGCGATCCAGCAACCGCCGAATTACGCCGTCTAATTGTTCTTCTTCCTTAAATACGGCTGAAACTGTTCGTTCGGCTAAATATTCCTCTGTCATTTTTCCTCCTTGATGGTTTTTCGATTAGTAGTGCTGGTTTTTAGTATAGGAGGACACCGCAGGGCGATCGCATCGACCGCGAGATAGAGGTCGATTTATCGGAGATAGTTTGAGGCTCTATCAAAAGAGTTAACGATTTTTTAAAGTTGCGATCGCTCATCTCTTGCAGACGGTTATTCAGCTCTGATATAAGCCCCCAAATATTCGAGTTGATTTATCATTTCCTCTGCTGACTTAGACGCCATTAAGTTCAATATTCCCCGCCACTGAGCGCCTACTGAGTAACTTTGTCTAGGTACAACAATAATTCCTGCATGAGTTCTCTTTTGTTCAGCAAAAGTTCTGTGCAAACGGCAGAAATCTCCCATGTTAGAACTGTAAATGACGCGCCCTTGCTCAGTTGCCCAGATTAGCTGCTCCTCATCTGAAGAGCTAAGTTTGTTCGCGTCTGAGGTAGTCATCACCTCTACAGCAGAATTACGCAAAGATTCTACCAACGAAAGGTTACCAGAATCTTCATCAATATAGAGACGAATTTGACTCACGATAACTTACCTGCCATGTATTCAGCTTCCCAATACTTGCACTCTTCGTAGTACGCTGCTATCTCAGCCTCAACTTCATCTTTATTAGCGTGATAATAAGCCAAGCCTGCATAAATTTGTGCTAACGTCAAATGCGGAAATTCTTCAGCAATTTTTTCAGGAGTCATTCCTGCTTTGTAGTCAATTGCTATGCTGCGAACGGACATTCTTGTACCTGCGATGCGGGGGAGGCCGCCGCAAGTTCCGGGCGTGCGGACAATTAGCGTTCCTATATCAACGGCAGTTGTCATATTTACCTCGATTGAGTTAACTTTATCCTATTGTAACGCAGCTTCATTTCTACCCGATCGCATTTATCAAGGTTAATCAATGCCACTAGCACCCCTGTTTCCTGTCGTTCATCCCATTCTCAAATCTGCTTTTCCCAGATGTCTGTGGACGGGAGATATCAACAGCCGAGAAATTGCCCTAACAATTGACGACGGCCCGCACCGGCAGCACACACCTCAACTGTTAAAAGTTTTAGATAAATATGACATCAAAGCTAGTTTTTTCTGGCTGGGATTTTGCGTTGACAGGCATCCAGAAACGGCTAAGGAAGTTTGCGACCGCGGACACTGGATCGGCCTCCACGGCTACCAGCATATATCGTTTCCCAAACTCAAAACCCACGAACTCAAACAAAGTTTAGAAGACACGCAAAAAGCAATTGCTCAAGCTTGCGATTTAGACCCAAAATTAATCCGGGACGTGCGGCCGCCCAACGGCATTTTTACCCCGCGAACGTTAGAGTTATTGCAACAGTGGGAATATCGCCCTATAATGTGGAGTGTGGTCCCGGAAGATTGGGTGCGGCCGGGCGTTAAGAAAGTTATGAGTCGCGTCGTGCAGCAAACTGAAAACGGCTCAATTATTGTACTGCACGACGGCTATTGCGGTGGCGAAGATGTTGCAGCTTCTGCTGATAAAATAATTCCATTGCTTTTGTATAAAGGTTACAAATTTGTGACAGTCGATCGACTGTGGCAACAAGCAAACATTCAAGTAAAAACTAATTAAATCCATGAAAAAAATACTGTTTCTAGCATCTCTTTGTTTGGCGACTGCGGGATGGGCGATCGAGCTTTCTCCTGCTTCCCTCAGTGCTGAAACTCCACTTGTAGTGCAGCAGCCAGACCCTGGGGTATCCGCGCCTGCCGCCAACTCGAAAACGCCTCAAGTGGAACTGCTAAATCCGGGAGCGGAACCCCGACAGCAACTGCGTTTTAAACCAGCTATCGATGTCAAAGAAACGGCTGTTATGACCCTAAAAATGGATATGGAAATATCCGCATCGGGTCGGTCTTCGCCTGCAGCTAAAAGTCCAGTATCGGTGCTGACTTTCGAGACAAAAGTCACTAAAATTGATCCAAACGGCGATATTCACTACGAGTTTGTTTATACTAACGTAGATATCATCGGCGATACTGAAAATACCCCGCCAGCCGTCCGAGATGCCATGCGTTCCGCACTCAAAAGCATAGTGGGAATGAAAGGCTCTTTCATCATGGACAGTCGCGGTTTTCATAAAGGAGGTAACTTTATTTGGCCCCAAGAAGCTGACAACAACCTCAAGCAAATGGTTGGACAAATGTCTAAATCTCTAGAGCAACTAACCTCGCCGCTGCCTGCTGAAGCCGTCGGAAAAGGAGCCAAATGGCGCGTTTCTTCTTCTTCTGATTTCCTGATGAATGTGAATGTCATTTCTACCTATGAATTGGCTAGCTTGCAAGATGGAGTTGCCTCTCTGAATGTAAGTATACAGCAGCAAGCAAACCCTCAAAATATTACCGCTCCCCAACTGCCTCCGGGAACTACCTTAACCGTAAAATCTTTTGCTTCTCAGGGTCGGGGGTCAACCACAATGCGCTTGGATAGATTAATGCCTTTTCGGTCTACTGGGTCTCTTAGTTCAAATAGCGAAATGAGTGCTAAAAATGCTGGCAGTTCTGAAGAATTAACACTCATAACAAAAATGGTGATGGAGATGACTTTAGAGTCGAAGTAAGCTTTATTATACCTCTTGCAAAAATAACTAGGACGGGCTCTTCGGCCCATCCCACAAGAGTTATTTTTCTTGTGGGATGGGCCG
>NZ_JAUBTO010000225.1:0-8852 GCF_036702495.1 Microcoleus sp. C2D2
TTGTGTTTATACCGGGTATTACTCAGGCCCGGTGCCTGCGGCGCTTGAAATTCTGAGGGCGCGGCCGGGGGGGGAGGGCCAGCCATAGCTCCCCCCCCCGGCCCACGTTTTCATCCTCCTTCTTCTTCCTGCATTAAGCGTTTATACTCAGCTTCAGCAGCCTTGTATTTAGGGGAGCCACCCTTAGTCACGCCCCAAATTTCAAGGATGATTTTTGCTTTGCCCCAGCCCTTTGCCTGCAATTGATGGATTCGCTCGGCGCGTTCTGATTGACCGTTCTCCGAGCCGTTCTGTTCGGGTTCGGCTAGTTGTTTTTGGGCTATCGGTTCCGAACGTTCGCCTTCATCATAAGTCAGTGTCAGAGCGCGTTCTAAGTGTTCCACGGGGTTGAGAATCGCCTCAGCTTCCTGCTGTCTTTGTTGCTGGGAAATGTAAGCAGATGTCGAGATTTCATCAATCACATCAGCAGTGATTGCACGTTCTTTAATTGCCTCAATTTCCCCTTGCTCGGACAGTTCGCGGGCGATGTTGCCAGCCGTCACAGCACAGGCAATCGCAGCACCCAGACTTACCCCTTGCAGTGCTTTGTGAATGTCTAGCGTTTTGTCTAGCGCTGTTAGTGGGGTTAACCACAACACCACAGAGGACGCGCTTAGCACAAACAGTTTTAGGTGCATAAGAACACCCCCAAGCCAATCAACAACATCGCCAAACCGCCTATTAATAAGGCTTGTAAGTCAGAAACAGAAATCTTGAGCAGTTTGCTTAGTGAAAAATCTAGCAGCCAGCTAAAACCCCAGGCAATCGCAATGGCAACCAACAAACACAGAACTGCTCGAAAGGCCATCGGATGCAAACTCGCTACCCACCCCAGGAGTGAGAAAGCGATGCACCCAGCAACAAAATAGTTACCCAAGTACACCGCTCGCATTAGCGTTTACCTCCTCGCACTGCATCCCAAGGTTGAGGCTGGGGAGTAGCTACAACGGGGGGACGGAAATTCTTCAGGGTATAAGAGTATCGGTTGCCACCAAAAGGAGAATTGTTTGTTTCCGCATAATGGGTAACGTCAAACGTGAAACCATTGGCTCGTAAAGCTTTTACCAATTCCTTCACTCCTTTTTTGTTGCCCGCAATCCACATATATTCCATCAGCTTGCCCCTCCTGTCAGCTTGGCTTTAATCTCATCAATCCGAGTCCTAGCGTCGGAGTCTGCTTTATCAATTCCCAAGCCTAAGCGGGCGTAGCCAGGTCGCATAGAGTGCAGTTTTTTTGCTAACCCAGCATCAGAGCGCTTTTTGCCCAGTTCGTTTACGGAGACTGCACCCTCATATTTGCGGTGTTCCTTGTGAACTGTTTTATCGGCGGCTTCAATCTTGGCAAGAGATTTGTAAGCGCGTTTGGATTGTCTCGCGCCGTCTGTTTTCTCCTTTGCTAATTCTTTCAGCTTGTCAGCTTGCTCGCGGTCAAAGTAGCGCGGGTCTGGCACAACGGGAACCGATCGGATGCTTGAAAAATTACCGGGAGTATTCGGGGTAATCACCCCGGCGTCGGTCTGTGCCAAAACTTTTGATTTGTCTATTGCGTGGCTGCCATCATTGCTGTCTGTAAGTTTGCCAGCAGTGGACTGACCGCCACCGAATAGTCGCAGTTGTAAGCTCATAATTTTGTCCCGATTTGAATGTTGACTCGAACTGGGGGGAATAGATTAAGGGGATTGATTTGTCGCCACAAGCTCATTGCCAGCACAAAAACTCCCGCCGATGCGAGGAAGAGTGCAATAAGTTGACCAAAATCAACCCACTCGAAAAAGCTGGTGGAATTCTGGCGGGTAAAATTGCAGACTGGGAAGGAGCCGTCGTTAGTCCAATCACTTGTGTCAAGCGATTGAGCTTCAGTGTCTACAATGCTGTCTACACGGTCTACAACCTGCGGAGGGATGCCGTAGGTTTCCAGCAGCGCTTGCCAGGTAGCAGTTTTGCTGAGTTTGCCGAACTGCTTGGCGTCTTCGTTGGTGAAACCGCAATCAAAAGCGATTGCTTTGAGTTGGTCAATGCGGCGGTAGCTGATAAGGGGCTTAACCATTGCCGCCCCCTAATTTACTAGCGGTCAAGATGAATTTAAAAATTCCTCTTGCTTCTTCCAGCCGCTCCGCAACTTCCTCAAGGGCGTCGGGTACGACATCACGGTAATAATTCAGAAGCAGCAAGGCTTTCCGCGGTTCCGGGCTATCGCTCTCGGATAAGTAAGTATCCAAAAATGTGAGAAAAATTTCACAGTCACGAGGATTTACCAGCTCATCCACACAGGAATTTAAAAGGGCAAGTAATTGCTTGAACGTTTCGCGGTCAATGACAATTTTGTCGGTTGACTCAAACGTCAAGAATTGCGATCGCCCGCAAGGACAATCACCTGTATGTGACATAATTATTCGGCTCCAAACGTTACACCTCAACGATTTGGGGAAGTCGTGACTTGGCTAGCGGTGCTAACGCTGGTCAGTCGCGCAACATCTTCCTTAATTACTCACGATCGCAGATTCCTAGCCGTTTGGCAAGAGATAGCTGTAAAGTTTTATCTCCCGCCTCAGCCTTGCAAAAGTTCTAAAATTACTTCTAAGTCAGCCAAATCGGTTTTTGATTTTTTGCGCTTGGCTTTCAGCTTATTAAGCAGGTCAGCGGCCTCGGGTAAATCTTTCCCGACAGGCGCTGATTTTTTATTTTCCTCCCGCTCGGCGCGTTCTGCTGCAAGTTGCGATCGAACTTCTACCAGTTCTTGCTTAAGTAATTCTTTTTCACTGGCAGAGTTACCCAACTCTATATGTAACCGCCGATTCTCGACCCGTACCGCTTCTACTTCGTCCCTGGGGGAGTCAACCTCAGTTCCTACCGTTTCCATAAGCGGTGAAAGCTCGCTATCTGGTTGTTGCGTCATGTTCGCAGCATCAGTTTTTGTCTCAGTTTCTACCATTTCCATAAACGGAGCAGGCTGAGTTCCTACCGTTTCCATAAACGGAGCGGGCTGAGATTCTACCGTTTCCATAAACGGAGCGGGCTGAGATTCTACCGTTTCCATAAACGGATGATTGCTTGATGCTAGCGCTTCTAAATAATCATTCCGACTCATTCCCACCTTCTCAGCAACAGTGGCTAACCAGTGCCAAGCGTCATCTGTGAGATTGACCGATCGGATTTTGCGGGGGACTTCTGACTTGGGTGCAAACCTGCCAGATGTGTTTCTTGCTTTGTTGGTCATTGCCGTTTCCATAAATGGTTAGTATTTCTATCTAACCATTTCCATAAACGGTCGTCAACCATTTCTATAAACGGAACAAGACTATTGTTGCTTTAATCAATACCAACGCCAGAAGCCGAAGGAGCCAATCAAAAATTCCCCCGGTGTCGAAGACTATTCTCAACAACGAGTCACTCAGTCTCAACAACTGGAAATGGGATTAACGCACGGGAGGAAAATCGGACTCTAGCTCGTGATAGTCATATTTCCCGATCTCCGGCGACTCCACGGGCGTCAACATACTCAGCGAGGCGATCGCGCCGCGTACCTGGGATTGTTCCACTTCCAGGTATTTTTGCAACTGTTCCAGGTTGCGATGCCCAGAGATTTCTTGAATGATGCGAAGGGGTATTCCCGCATTGCTCATACGAGTCAAAGCCGTTCGGCGGAAACTGTGGGTACTTGCGCCCTCGATGTCAGCCCGAAAGAAGGCGCGGCGCAGCAGGATGGCAGCGTAGTCCAGGTGCAGGTGTCCTTGTCCGTTCCGACCAGGAAATAGAAACCCGTCACGGGAGGCAGGTACCCCGTATTGTTCTAGGAAATGCCCCAGGTCATCCAAGACAGGAATAGTGCGGGTTGCTAGTTTCCCCTTGGTATTCCCCTTGCGAATCACCAGTTCCGGGCGAAGCTTGCCTGTGCGATCGTATACGTCGGCGACTTTGAGGGTGACGCCTTCCTGAATGCGGCAGCCTGTGTAGAGCAGGACGGCGCACAAGGCTTTATCCCGTGCGGTAAGCAGTCCTTTTGTGAAAAGACGCTGGATTTCTTCGACGCTAAGTAATTTGGCTTTGCCGTGGCGCTCAACCTTCACTCTGGATGCACTCTGGCTTGACAGTTCAAGCGTATCACGGGAAAGAGCTGGCGTTGTGCAATGTACCTCAGCGCGCGCGTTTGTATAGCACAGTTTCCCTACTCACGCGCTCTCACAGTCAAGCTTCAGGTTTGGGTTCCTTCGGTTTTTTCTCAAAGACTTGGATATTTGGCTCTGATAGCACAAAGCCGTTAGGGGTTGATTCACCCATCTTGCCACCGATAGCTGCGACCCACTGGGGATAGTTGGCAGCAGCATCCTCAAGCTTCTTCCATATTTTGGGCTTAACAGTAACGGACACGACCCGACCATCGCAGTCAAGCTGAAATATTTTGCAGTTGTCTTTGTTGGTCTGTACGTCAGTCGGAAGTTCGTTGATTTTGATGATGAGTTCAAGCTTGCCAGTTGTCATAGGTAGTTTCGTTGGTTTGATGCGTTGCTTGGATAGTACGAGAGTCAGCATAGTTTAATTTCCCAGCCCAGGGCTTAAAGTCACTACAGCTTCATCAGCATAGCCACATCTCCTGAGCCAAAGCCTGGAGTGTTTGCGATCAGAGGTTGGGTCTACCTGGTCTAGTAATATTTGTTGCCTGACCAGGCATCCTGAACCGCTACAGCTTCATTAGGTCGGAAGCCTTCACCTTAATTTGCGGAATGTTCTTGATGGGCTTATCAAACTTGACTAGATAGCTGGTGCCAGCACGGCTTTCGAGAATATCTACAACGTGACCTCTTGCGCCTTGGTAAATACCGCCAACATCCTTAACCACAACTCGATCGCCTAGCTCAAAAGTTCTGTGTTTTTTTCCGGCGTTCGTTTTTGTTGATGAAAGTGTTGAGGATTCCTCAACTGTTGATGGAGGTGTTGAGGATTCATCAACACCTATTTTTTCTTGCTGTACAAGGGTTTCAGGCTCAATTTTTGCAAGTGTTGATGGTGTTGATGTTTTTTCAGATATCTCAGATTCCTCAACACTTACCTCTACCGCGTTGGTGTCGGGTTCAAGATTTAGGGGTTGAGTGTCGGTGTTAAAATTTTGAACTGCATCAACAACATCAACAGTTTGATAATTTATTTCTTGAACCTCTTGATATATATAGGTTTTAGCTTGTTGAGACTCCATCAACACTTCATCAACAGTTCTCGACACTTCAGAATTGCTTTTTTCTGGAACCCTTGCATTATCAGGGTTTTGGTTTTGATGGTGCTGTTGAGGATTTATCAACATTTCATCAACAGTCCTCAACGCTTTGGAGATAAGAGTCAACCGGGAACCCGCGCCCTGCACCTGTGCTAAATCCATTGCTGCGAGCTCGTCAAAGTATTGGCGGATTTTCTCTGGCGGAATTTTTCGGAGTCCCCACACAGCCTTTTTGGCTTGAGTCGCAGTTAGTTTGCCTAACTCATTTACTTTTTCGAGCAAAGATTTGAGGACAGGAGTTAGCTCGCCGTCGAGCGCGTCGCCGTCACCTTGCAGCAAAGTCACTTGACCGAGGTAAAACTGGGCTAGATGGCAGCCGGCCCGCACAGTAGTTAGAGAAATTTCTTCTTGAACTTCTGGGGGCTGACTGCTGACTCCATTTAGAACGTGCAGCACACCAATTAACCGCGCCGCTTGACCGGGCATCTTTGCCATCGCAGCTTTTAAACCGGGTTTTGTTTCGTTCCGGGTTTGCTCGTATCTCTTGTCGTACCAATCGTCATAAAATTTTTGCCCGTCCTTTGAAAAGTAAAACTCTAACTCTGGCAGAGAATCTAATTTTCTGTAGATAGACTCCAGCAAGTCTCCCAAGCTGTAGGCTGCGTCGTGGCGAGGAATCTTGTAGGGACGCATGGGCATTTGATACCAGAGGAATCGAGCCCACTCCCCTTGACCATCTGTAAAATCTCCAAACAATGTTCGTAGTTTGTCGGGTTGAATCCCGCCGGTGATTGATAGGGAATCGCGAGCCAAACTAACACGGGAATCTTTGCTGCGACGATTCTTTTTAACTCCACCACCACCCCAGCCAGATAAAAAACTTTCTTTGTCACTACCTCTGCCACCTTTGTATGCGCCGTGAGATGCGAACAGGCCGCTAAGTTCGTCTTTAATCATGGTGAATGCTTTGTTTGGCTGGAATCCTTTGATTTCATCCAATGACTCAACCGTGATGTTATCGACGTAAAATTCGCGCGGGGGGTGGGGCGGTACGGGGGGTGCATCGTCTTTATTTTCTTTGGACCTGTGATTATATGCCTCGATTTCTTGCTTGTAAGCGTCCAACTCTGCTTTATATCGCGCGTCTTCCTCAGCTTGAAGTTTTACCAGGGGCGCTTTTGGTATGTTCAAAGTGGGAGTTTTCCGAGAGCCAGTTTCTGCAACTACAGCGGAATAAAGTAGGCATGGCTCAACAAAGTTAGTACACTTTTTGACCACGATGCGAGAGTTGGGATTTATTAGCCCTGCTGCAATGGGGAGTAAGTGAGTGAGAACGGCTTCAGGGTCTACTCCCATCCAAGCAGAAACTTTTTTTATAGGCTCTGCCAGGTTTGGGTGCAGGTATTTTTCAAGGGTCAGGCGACGGTTGCTAATTTCCACCAATTTCTCTAAGTCGGCTTTCCTGTCGAGACGCTGTTCATCTCGATCGGCTTCTTCCAGTATTTCCTTATAGATGCGCTCAACTTGCTGAGCGTTACTGCCTCGTGACAGCTCAAGAAGCGCGGCAGTAAGTTCAGAACCCGTGGTGCCAGCTTTAACGAGCGCTGTAATTTCTTGCCTCAAGTCAACGCTGGGCGGTTTGAACCTGTCATGGGTTAAAACATTTGCTGTCGGGTGCCTGACTAGATTATTGGGTTTTGGTTCTTGGATTCTAGATTCTGAATTCTGGGTTTTAGATTTGCGATCGGGCATTCGTACCCCAACGCGATCGGCGAGTTCCATCACCACAGAATAGAAATCTTTACCCGTCGGACTGCCAAAGCCACCTCTAATTTGATGCAAGAATTGGACAGGTCCGCCGCCAACAGAACAACCGAAGCACTTAAAAACCTTTTCCGTTGGGGAAATAGTAAAGCTAGCCGTTTTCTCATCGTGGAAGGGACACAAGCCCTTTAGATTTTTCCCCGAAGATTTCAGCTTTAAGTAGCTGCCGTAAAATTCCTCAGCGTCCAACCTTGGGAGAATTTCTTGCTCCAAAACCTCCACAAGATTTTTATCACCCGTATCTGATGTTGGGGTTTCGGGTTTTTGTTTTTGGAATAAGTCGGCCGCTGGTGTTTGCCGCATCAAGTCCAGAATAAAATCTGGGCATTCTGCGATCGCTGTTTCGTTTTCTTCCCAAAAGTAGGGTTTTTGCGTGGTGGGATGGATCGACGGGGGAAGTGTCGAACATTCATTCCAACGGAGTTCGAGTTTTTGGTTATTCTCCAATTCGATTTTTATCGGCTTCAACCCTTCCCACTTCTCCGGCGGTACGGACATCAAAATTTGAAAGTGTCCAGTTTTTCCCGAAGTCCAGCGCTTTGTTGGAGGGGGAAATTGATTGCTGGATAGCTCTAAATATTTTGTCAATGCTGACAGTCCGTCAAAGTCGATCGCCATGATGCCATTTGACAGCGGGCCTGTAACGATACTCACGCCCGTCCATGCGGTCTTTTTACCTTCATGGTTTTTTTGCGATCGGATGGCTTCGATTAGTTGAGCGCGATCGAGTTTTGTCTTTTGCCAAGCCGGCCAGAGGTTCTTTTTCCCTACGCAGGGAATTAAAGCCCATTCTTGCGGGAATTTATTGATTGCATCGATCAGTGCGCCGATGCCACTTGAAACTTTACCGCCAATCGAAGTAGAATCGTTGTACATGAAAATTTCTCGCCTCTAGCGAGTTTGAATGTGAGTATGAATCCTCAAAACCGTTGCAGCACTGGGTTCCAATCAGAGGCAGCGGTTTTTTGGCGTTTATAAATATTTAAAAACTTTTAGGGCATACAGGTTGGAACCGCCCCCTTATTGCGGATGTGAGGTGTAATAGCATTCATGACTTATCCCCATCTCTCTCTGCGCGCGATCGCTTTTCCTGTGACATCTTCAACCGCAGCAGCAATAGGTTGCTCTGCGAACACACTTAAGCGAGAGTGAGCGCCTGCAAGTTGAAGTATCTGATTATTGACTTTAACAAGGTTTTGTCCCACTAGATATCCTGACTTAGTAAATAGGCTCGCTTTTTCTGTGGTTGCTGAAATACTTGGCTTATATTCCGTCTAAATTTGCGAGCTAGGTGGCTTAGAAGTGTACCTGTGGGGCGGTAGGTATTTTACACATTACCAAAGCATTTTGATGTTCCCACCTTCTCATTGTCCGTTCCGGGGTACTCCGTCAAGGGTCCGATAAATTCTACTCGCTAAGCTTTCAGGCTCGTCGCTCGCTTGCTTGTTTCTTCCCTGTCCCCTGGCTCGCCTGAAAGCTAAGCTCGTCACGAATTTCTCTTTCCCCCCTTGACAGAGCCTCCCCCCTCCACTGGTTGAAGAGGTGGGGGAACACCAAAAAATATCAATTCTGCTTTTTTCACGTCGTATTTTGTGCCTTTTTGTTACGCAATCAAAAAAAATTCTCTATCTGTTACACCTTCAAAAAATGGCTATACTTCAATCACTCCCTACCTTTCTGCGACTATTTATTTATTTTTTTTCTTGTGTTTATACCGGGTATTACTCAGGCCCGGTGCCTGCGGCGCTTGAAATTCTGAGGGCGCGGCCGGGGGGGGAGG
>NZ_JAUBTO010000226.1:0-8494 GCF_036702495.1 Microcoleus sp. C2D2
GAGTGGCATTGTTGTCATCTCACTTATTTGACTCATTGTCAAGTACAATTTATACCAAATTAGATGAGCTTACCCTGTAATCCGACCTGCCTCGATTTTAGACATTTCCAACACGTCATTAATCAGCGTCAGCAAATGCTCGCCAGAGCGACTAATGATGCCAATCTGTTCTTGCTGTATGTGAGAAAGGGATGAGTCGTGGGCTAACACTTGGGTAAAGCCGAGAATTGCATTCAGGGGAGTCCGCAGTTCGTGACTCATTTTTGATAAAAATTCGCTTTTAGCTTTGTTAGCCGCATCTGCGACTTCTTTGGCTTGTTGTAAGGCTGCCTCTGCTTTTTTGCTTTCCGTAATATCGCTTGCTGTGCCAGTTATTCCTAGAATATTTCCCTCGGAATCCCGCACTACAATAGAATTAAACCGGAGATTGATAGGTCTACTATCTTTAGCTAATTGTATAGTTTCATACTGAAACACGGACTCTCCGTTCAGCATACGTTGGAATATCTCGTTATCTTTTAGAAGTTGTTCAGGTGGCTGAAAAGCGCTGAATTTTCGTCCTATCATTTCTTCAGGGTTGTAACCAAAAATATGTTTGACAGCAGCGTTGACGAAGGTAAAGCGCCCTTCAGCATCAACTGACCAAATCATATCCTGCGATGTTTCAACTAAGTCGCGATATTTACCCTCGCTTTCTTTAAGCGCTTCTTCTACCCTTTGACGTTCGGTGATGTCGTTAGTGACTAAGAGAATACAGGCTTCTCCACCTAGCTCAATAATATCTGCTGATACCAACATCTTCCTCACTTCGCCTGACGAAGTACGACAATCAAATTCCTGATTGCGAATCACTCCTGATTCTTGCAATAGCTGTTTGTATCTGTCACGTTTTTCTAAATCAACCCAAAGATTTAACTCAATGGGTGTAAAACCAATTACCTCTTCGCGAGAGTAATTAAAAGTGCTGAGGAAACTGTCGTTGACTTCGATGTAGCGTCCATCTGCGTACCGGGCGATCGCGATCGGGTTAGGACTGGAACGAAAGGCTGTAGAAAACTTTTCTTCAGACTGACTCAAGGCTATTTCTGTCTGCATTCTGACAGCGATTTCCTGTTGCAACTCTTGGGTTCTTTCTATAACCTTACGTTCCTGTGTTCGCGAGTATTCTTCTAATTGGTCATAGAGTTGTGCATTTTCAAGAGAAATGGCTATTTGGGCCGATAACAATTTTAGCAGTTCTAGCCTATTTGTAGTAAAAGCCCCTTCTATCAGGTTGTTTTCCAGATAAAAAATACCTGTTAGCTTACCTTGATACAGTAGAGGAGTACAGAGAATTGATTTCGGTTTAGTAGCAGCAACATAAGGATCGCGGGTAAATTGTCCCTCTTGGGTGGCGTTATTTAAAACCACATTTTCCTGGGTGCGAATGACATAGTTGGCGATCGCACTTGCCAGCAGAGGTGTTTCGCTGGAATCGGCTGTGGCATTTAGGGGAAGCGATCGCAGCACGCTAACTTCATCCCTCTTCACCGAGCCCTCAGCCTCAATTGTCCAGTTTCCGGCTTTTTCTAAAATCAAAAAGCCTTTTTCAGCGCCAGCATTTTCGATCGCAATCTTCATCAACCTTGTCAGCAACTTACTCAAAACGATTTCACCGGAAATCGCTTGGGAAGCTTTCATTACTGTGGCTAAATCTAAGGTTTCTGCCAAATTAGTGCTAGTGGTAGTAGGCTTAATCGTTGTTCTGTTAGCTTTTGTTTGAGCTGTTGTTTTTGCTGATGTTCTAGCTAGGAATTGGGGGTATTTTTCTTCTAAATCCTCAACTTTAGCTAGAGCGCCCCAGAGTTGGTAGCTATAATGAGCGTTTTGCATATAAACTTGGGCGATCGTATCTTTGCCCCATGACAAGTAAAATTTGGCGGCCAGTTCGTGAGCGAGTGCTTCCTCGTTGATGTACTCGTTTTCTTTAGCAAGGGCAATAGCCTTATCATACATCTCCATTGCTTCTAGTTTTTTACCCAGAACTCGATACCTTTCTGCCTCAACTAAATAGAATTTGTGTAGATGATTCATTGGAGCATGATGCGCCCATTTCTGCATTTTTTCTTGATTAGCTTGTACTCTGTCAAGAATGCCCCGTTGCTCTGACTGTGGAGTATCAGAATACACCGCCAACCGCACCAAAGAATCGTAAAAATGAAAAACAGGCATAACTGGCAATCCTACCGATCCATCTAAATACTTCTCTGCTATAGTAGTATTTTCAATGCCTTGTAAGTAATTTTCAAACAAATAACAAAAGAAAGTTTTGGTCAAATATAAGTAACAAAGTCCCGAATTATCATTTGCTTTTTGGTGCAATGGTAGCCTAATCTGCTCGTCATAAGCCTTACCCTGTAGACGGCAGGGGTCTTCACTTCTTCCCAAAAGATTTAAAACAGCCTGCCAAGAGATTTCTTGGAAATTAAGTGCTGTTTCTTGCTTAATTTTATAAATAGCATCTCTGTAAGTTCCCATCTCTTTTTCAAGGGCAGTCAGTTCTTTGCCGGTAAAGTAAGCGAAATAGGAGTACACCATTAAACCATAGCTTGCATATTCTAAATCTCCCGTCTCCATGCCACTAGAGTAAACTGATACCAAAGGTTCTAAGGTTTTTCTCAGATGCTCTTTCCAATGTCGGATAAATGAATTTACTATGACAACGGTCTTGGCTTTGATTTCTTGAGCATTTAACCTCGACAATAGACTTAAAGCCAGTTGACCGAACTGATAACCTGAATCAATATCTCCCACAACTCCGCAAAGCAGAAAACCATAATTAGCATAAGCAAAGGGAGAAACGGAAGCATTACCATATTGGACGGATAAATCTACTTGTTTGCACAATGTCAATGGCAACACCGCAGGAGCAGCCACGTATGCAGGAATAAAGATACTTGATAAAAGTTTCATGGCTGCTAGTTTATAGGGATCGCTCATTTGAGGCAGGTCAATTAATTGCTCAATTCGCTTCCCGTTCAAAATTAATGCAGTTTCCCCTAGTGCCTGCTCAATATCTGACGGGCTCACTTGAGAAGGAAATTCGACTCCCAACAGCTTTAAGACTTGTAGCGCCATATTAAGTGCTTCTAGTAACTTGTTCTGCGACATATAAGCTTGAATCTGGACTTCATAAACTTTTATTTTGTCCAATAGCGTTTTGGCACAGTTCTCTACGACCTCAGCTAATTTCTGCACCCGGTCAAAATCACCTCTTAAAAAAGCTACCTCTGCTGCTTCCTCATGCAACGCTAATGTCACTTCGTACTGAGTGTTCCAGCTATCTTCTACTAATAGTCTCAACCCTGCTTGCAAATATTTAATCGCCGACTCATGGGCTGTAGCTGCTTTGGCTTTTTGACCGGCAATTAAATTTAGTTTAGCGATTTCAGTGCGTTCGGATTGGTCACTAATCAGTTCAATTCCTAGATTCAAATGATCGACGATCGCAAATATCTCTTCTGGCCGTTTCTCTGGCGAGGTATTTTGCCACAGCAAGCGACCAATTTGCAAGTGAACAGTTTTTTTAGAACTTTCCTCAATCAAAGTATAACCTGCTTGTTGTACGCGATCGTGCAAAAAGTTATAAGTAGTAATGACCAGATGAGACTGAATAATTTCTTCTGTTACCCCGAGTTTAGAAGTGGCTAAAATTAAGCCATCTTGGATCGCTGGCAATAGCTCTCGAAAAGTTTCGGCGGTAGTTTTTTCGTTGACAATCGAGAGAGTATTTAAGTCAAAACTATTGCCCACACAAGCGGCTAACCGTAAAACCTGCTGAGTTGAATCTGGCATTTTTCTCAATTTACCGACCATCAACTCAACGACGTTATCGGTAATCCCTACGGCTTCAATTTCTGAAATATTCCAATCCCAGTTTCTTTGCTCAGAATTAAAAATCAGGAGGTTTTCTTCATAGAGAGTTCTCAGAAACTGATTGACAAAAAAAGGATTGCCTTGAGTTTTACCAACGACTAACTCAGCTAGGAGGATGACTGAGCCTCTATCCCTCTGTACAGTATCAGCTATCAAGTTAGTAATATGTTCGATATCTAAGGGAGTTAAGGTAATGTGGTTAATAGTCGCGCCTTGATTTTGCAGCGCCTCCAGAGTCATGATTAAGGGATGCGTCTGGCTCACTTCGTTATCTCGATAAGCACCCATTAGAAATAAGTATTTCGTTTTCTCATCTGCCATTATTACTTGCAGCAGTTTCAAAGTAGCGGAGTCAGCCCATTGCAAATCGTCTAGAAAAATGACTAAGGGATGCTCGACTGAACAAAACACCCGGATAAATTTTTGAAAGACTAAATTAAAACGGTTTTGCGATTCTGTAGCACCTAACTCTTGCACCAGTGGCTGTTTGCCAACAATGAGTTCTACGTCGGGAATGACATCTATAATGATTTGACCGTTATCACCAAACGCAGCTAAAAGTTTTTGTTTCCAAGTAGTGAGTTGCGTTTCGCTCTCAGTTAAGAGTTGCTTGACTAAAGACCCAAAAGCTTTGACAACAGCCGCATAAGGAACATTGCGTTGAAATTGGTCGAATTTCCCGGCAATAAAATAACCCCTTGCCTTAGTAATCGGTTTATAAACTTCTTGTACTAAGGCTGATTTGCCAATGCCAGAAAAACCTGCCACTAGCATTATTTCGGTGCAGCCCGTGCTAACTCGTTCAAAGGCTGCTAATAAATTATCAACTTCTGTTTCACGACCGTAGAGCTTTTCGGGGATGAGGAAATGGCCTGTAATATCCCGCGTTCCTAATGCAAAGGTTTCAATGTTACCTATTTTTTGTAATTGAGCCAGACAAATCTCTAAATCGTGTTTCAATCCTAATGCACTCTGATAGCGATTTTCTGCATTTTTTTCCATCAGTTTACTAACAATTTGGGATAAAATTAGGGGAACTGCTGGCTTAATTTGATGCACCGGAATCGGCTGTTTGGCTAGATGGCAATGCACTAGCTCCATTGGATCGTCTGACTGGAAGGGTAACAGCTTTGTCAACAATTCATAAAAAGTTACACCGAGGGAATAAAAGTCACTCCGATAGTCAATGCCTCGATTCATTCTTCCTGTCTGTTCTGGCGAGAGATAAGCTAAGGTTCCTTCGATGACGTTGGGATTCTGGATTTCTTGGGTTTCTTTCGGCAGCAGGGAAGAAATACTAAAGTCAATGAGCTTAATTTGTTTGCTATCGGGGTTGATTAGGATATTAGCGGGTTTGATATCTTTATGAATAACTTTATTTTCGTACAAAGAGTGTAGAATATCTGCTAGTTGTAGCGCCATGTCGAGAAAGTTTTCTAAAGATATAGATTCAGAAAATTGGTTTTTATCAATTGCTTCCTGGACATAATTACACAGGGAAACTCCTACAAATTCCTCCATGATTAAAGCATAGGAATTTTTGTAAGGTACTAAATCAAGGGGTTTCACAATACTAGGAATGTTGAGATTTTTAGCAATGGTATATTGATTGCGAAAATGCACCAATTCACTGAAGCTGGGGTATTCATTCCGCAGCAGTTTAATGACGATTGAAGTGCGATCGCTCTCCCGAACACCGCGATAAACTAGAGTGCGATCGCCTGCATAGAGTTGTTCTGTTGTCCGATATCCCGGCAGGTCAGTGATTACATCCATTTTCAACTCCTCAATAAATTTAGGTGGCTATATCCCTACTTTACTCACCCCAATTAAAAAATTCTCAATTGCCTCTAATCTGGCTGAACTTGTCAGTCCCCGTTCTGTAGGAAGGCTCGTCACTGGCTCGTTAGACACTGGAGTCATACTATTAATTACTTACAACTTGTCTCCACTAGATCGGGACTTATCTATAATTATGCTTCTAATCAGTTTTGACTTTTGCCGAATGCCAAAAAATCTATTAAAACTCGATATCCTCCCACATATCTACGCGGAGATGGCGAGGTTATAGTTGTTTTTTTTTAGGTGGCATGAGATTTAAAGTAGTCCCAGCTTGTGAAAGCACAGATTTTAGTTTTACTTATTTCTTGTCTCCTGTGGTTGGGGTAAAAAATACGATCGCTCTTCCACTTAATAGAATGTATGGGTAACAAAAGCGCGATGCATCCGGTATAAATTACTACCAATTGAGTCCGATCTTTCTGCACTATTTCCTAAAGCTTCAAAAAATGCTATCGCCAAGAGTGGTGGGTTTGTCAAGGTTTCTAATAACAGATGCAGTAAGCAAGGGACATTCTCATGGGCTGGGTCGGACACAGCGATCGCCCCGGGGATTTGGTCACTCAAACTGCAATTGAAATAATACTAACACCAAATTATGCTACTTCTCACAACATATAGCGGTTATTAGTCACACGAGGTAAATATTTGAAGCTGAAAACCCTACCACTAAAGCAATTCAACATACCTGATTATAGCGACAAAGGCTATAGGCACAGGTTCAGCAACAATAGCCGAACCATGCGAGGTATAACGCCCTACATATTCTGTTGCTAGCCCATAAGCCAAATATGAAAAATCTATCTCTACGAAACAGCGCAGTCCATACTCTAACTTGAGTAAATCTCCACCGCGGACAAAGCGCACCGTTTTCCACCTAAATTTGCGGTAGTCATCTCCCTGCAACCTATCAGTGTCTTTCAATAAGCTTCTGAAAGATAGCCCGCTTTCATCAGTAAAATTTTTTAGGTAACGAAAGCACTTCAAGGGGTTGTTTCATCCGCTAACTGTTGAAAGCTGTGCCCATTCTTCCGGGCGTGAAGAGTTCAGGACAAGTTACCTGATTCCGAAGCTGCTGCACTCGTTAAGCAATGTAGAGAACCAGATTTTCGCGAGCAACTTCATTAACACACAAACTTTTGAGGTTCGTTAGCCTGGTTATCGCTATAGCTTTTTCGACTTACGAAAGTTGTTTGAATCCATTTTTTGATTTTCTTAGCAGTAGCACGCTGTTGGCTGTTTTGTTTCATTTTCAATAAAATCGCTCACCCAAAACAAGCTCAAAATTAACTAGCTTGATTTCGAGAGCAACAATAGAAAGAAATACTACTGTGAGTAAAGCCCGTTTTTTCCACATGATGGCACGGGGCTTTGGGTGATTCAAGCAGAAACTCTTGAAGAGGCTCAAGCTATTGTCAATAGCAGTCCCCATGCACGGGGTGGTATGTTAGCGGATTCTAAAGCGGGTCGTGGAGTGGCAAGTGCATATTGGGCGCTCACATTTTTAAGAGTGGGATTATGCTCACGCCCTCATAGCAGAGCGATCGCTATGGGAAAGCAGCTCACGCCTAAAATCACGTCCTTACCCTGCTACACATCACCCGCACCGTGCTTTTGTACGGTTAACACCAGCGATACTTCCCCCGACGCTCGCGCCGTGCAGAGTTCGCTCGGCAGAGTCATCATAGCATTGCCACAGCATGATGAGGTTTCTAGGAATAACTTTGTACGGTTTTCTTCAATGCTAATTGCCCCTGATTTTTTCACGTTAATTCTGGAAAATACGACCAATAGAGTGGGGTTCTCCTGACTGTTGATCTCACTCTGAAAGCGGCATCATAATAACTGTAAGCAATGAGCTTTAACCCAAACAAACTCATAAAGCACTACCAATCTTTGAGGTAACAGATTATGTTGATGCGCTCTTGGCAACCCTTCACCGAAATTGAAACGATCCGCCAGCAACTCGATAAAGCTTTTGACCAACGGGCAACAGCGAGAGATAAGTCAGAAGCCACTTGGATGCCCGCTCTGGAATTGGCTGATACTGGGGACAACTTCGTATTAAAAGCGCAACTGCCTGGAATTGACCCCAAAGACATTGACGTTCAAGTCACTCGCGAAGCAATTTCTATCTCTGGCGAGCGTCGCTACGAAAACACAGACGAAAAATCAGGCTACGTCCGCTCAGAATTCCGAAGAGGCAAATTCCACCGGGTGCTTCCCTTGCCGGCACACATTCAAAACGACTCTGTGCAAGCTGAATACAAAGATGGCATTCTAATGCTAACACTACCCAAAGTAACTGAAGCTCGCAATAAAGTCGTCAAGATTAATTTGGCCCAGATTGCTGGAGCTTCAACGAATCCCCCTTTGGAACAGGCTAACCAATAACGATCGGCTGTGCTTAATGGAGTGAGGCAAATTTTCCTAAATTGAGCCTAATTGGATTTACTTAACAACAACGGAACTGGAAAAGTTGATACCGGGAGCTACAATTGCTCTCGGTATTCTTTATTTGGGGAAGCTTTAGAAAAGCTACCTACAACTGTCCTGAACCCGCAGTGAATTCAGTAACGCTTACAAGGCAGGCTTCCAGTAAATGCAGCAGAGAACACGACGAGCAGAATATTCAATTGTGAGCCCAAGCATTGAAATCCCTCAGGGTGCATCTCACTTTTGCGAATGTGTCAAAAAAGAGTTAAAATGAAAAAGCTAGTAAAATCGTCAAATAAAGATG
>NZ_JAUBTO010000227.1:0-8425 GCF_036702495.1 Microcoleus sp. C2D2
AAGGTTTCATCCTATTTTACCTTTTTTTGTCTACCCCCTTGACAATTTGCACTTTTTCTTAACTTGTCACAAATGACCGTCAACCGTCAACCGTCAACCGTCAACCGTCAACCGTCAACCGTCTTCCTTCTTCCTTCTTCCTTCTTCCTTCTTCCTTCTTCCTTGCGATCGCCCCTCAAACTTCGCTATTATAGAAAGTTGCAGTTAAAACCCCACAAGCAACGATCATGGCCAAGCGCGTCCAATTAGTTTTAAATAAAGATGTCAGCAAACTCGGCAAAGCTGGCGACGTAGTAGAAGTAGCCCCGGGGTACGCCCGCAACTACCTAGTACCCCAAGGAATGGGATTTAGAGCCACTCCGGGCATTCTCAAGCAAGCAGAGCGCCGCCGTGAAGAAGAAAGAGTGCGCCAGCTAGAGCTCAAGCAGCAAGCTGAAGTCCGCAAAACCGCCCTCGAATCGGCTGGGCCTTTCATCATCTCCAAGCAAGTTGGCGAAGCAGACGCGATTTTTGGTACAGTTACCAACCAAGAAGTAGCAGAACTGATTTTTAACTCTACGAGTCAAGAAGTCGATAGGCGCGGCATCACCCTACCCGAAATTCGCCAAACTGGTACATACAAAGCTGAAATCAAACTTCACGCAGAAGTTACCGCCGAAGTTGATATTCAAGTTATTCCGATGTAATTAAGAGTTATCAGTCATCAGTCATTAGTTGTTAGTCATTAGTCATTAGTTGTTACATTAGTCATTAGTTGTTAGTCATGAGTCATTAGTCATTAGTCATTAGCTAAGAACGGAGTACCGCTAACTAAGAAGTGAGTAACGCTAACTAAGGACTGAGGACTGCTAACTTGCAGATTTAAAACTGAGGACTCATCACTGGCAACTAATAACTATAGGATTTACGCAAAAAATGGTTTAAGGCGCTATAGGTAGGAATAAGGTGCGCCCATAAGCAGCCTACAGATAGAGTTGGTGCGTAAGTCCTAAACTAATGACTAACAACTAATGACTAACAACTAATGACTAATGACTAATAACTAATGACTGAGGACTATTGACTAATGAGCGATTTGATGCCGACAAATATAGAGGCAGAAGAAGCAATTTTGGGCGGGATTTTAATTGACCCCGAAGCTATTTCCCGAATTGCCGAACTTCTGCGGCCGGAGTTTTTTGCCATCACCGCTCATCAAGTCATTTATCGATCGGCATTAGACCTATTTTTACAGGGTCAGCCTACGGATTTAATGACGGTAACAACTCGGCTAACGGACCGCAACCAGTTAGAGCAAGTAGGAGGACTAACTAAATTAGCACAATTAGTCGATCGCACAGTTTCAGCAGTCAACATCGACCAATATGCAGTTTTAGTTGAAGACAAATATCAGCGCCGCAAATTAATCGAAGCTGGCCATAACATAGTACAATTAGGCTACGACACAGCAGCACCGCTAGAAACAGTCTTAGACCGCGCCGAACAAGAAATTTTCAGCATAACTCAAGAACGTCCGCAACAGGATTTAGTGTCGATCGGCGAAACGCTAAACCAAACATTTCAAGACCTAGAAAATCGCAATGAAGGTCTCGCACTTCCCGGCATTTCCTGCGGTTTTTATGACTTAGATTCTATGACAGGAGGCTTTCAGCGATCGGATTTAATCATCGTTGCGGCTAGGCCGGCGATGGGAAAAACGGCTTTCTGTACCAACATCGCCCACCACATCGCCGCTGGAAAGGAGAAATTTCCGGTTGCCGTTTTCAGCTTAGAAATGTCGAAAGAACAGCTAGTGCAGCGTATTCTGTCCAGCGAAGCCAAAATAGAAAGTAACCGATTGCGATCGGGTAAAATCAGTCAAAACGAATGGGAACCAATCAGTACAGCCATTGGAAATTTATCAGAACTACCGCTGTTTATTGACGATACTCCCAATATTACCGTCACAGAAATACGATCGAAAGTCCGCCGCCTCCAAGCAGAACAAGGCGGAACCCTAGGATTAGTCTTGCTAGATTACCTGCAATTAATGGAAGGTAGCAGCGACAACCGCGTGCAAGAACTATCTCGAATTACCAGAAGTCTTAAAGGTTTAGCCCGCGAACTCAACGTGCCGATTATTGCCTTATCTCAGTTGAGTCGGGGTGTGGAAGCGAGGACAAACAAGCGGCCGATGATGTCTGATTTACGCGAAAGTGGATGTCTCGGTGGCGATAGTTTAGTTACCCTGGCGGATAGTGGATTAGAAGTCCCGATTCGTGATTTAGTCGGCAAATCTGGCTTTGCTGTTTGGGGATTAAATTCAGATACCCTGAAACAGGAAAAAGCGATGGTGACTAATGCTTTTTGTACAGGAGTCAAGCCCGTCTGGGAGATGACGACTTGCTTGGGAAATTCGATTACAGCAACAGGCAATCATAAATTCTTTACATCAGAGGGTTGGAAGCGGTTAGATGAATTAAAAATAGGCGATCGAATTGCTACACCTCGCTCAATTCCTTGTACTGAAGTGCAGACGATGGGTAATGCTGAATTAGCTTTACTAGGACATTTAATTGGTGATGGTTGTACTTTACCCCGACATACCATTCAGTACACGACGCGAGAATTAGATTTAGCTGAATTAGTTGCACATTTAGCTAGAGAAGTATTTGGCGATCAAATTAATCCCCGCATTAAACGCGAACGCGATTGGTATCAAGTTTATCTCCCCGCTAGTTATCGTCTCGCTCCCAATATTAAAAATCAGATTACTAAATGGCTCGACCAATTAGAAATATTTGGTTTACGTTCCCATGAAAAATTTATTCCCAGTTTAGTATTTACCCAACCGCAAGAATCGATCGCTCTTTTCCTTCGACACCTATGGGCAACTGATGGTTGTATCCGCACGAGTAAAGACAATTCCCACTATCCCAGTGTTTACTATGGATCTAGTAGCGAAAAACTAGCGCGGGGAGTTCGATCGTTATTATTAAAATTGAATATTAATGCCTCTTTTAAATCCATTTCCCAAGGAAATAAAGGGCGAACTCAATATCAAGTATGGGTAGGTGGGAAGCAAGAACTAGAAAAATTTGTATATCGGATTGGTGCGGTTGGCAATTATAAACAAGAAAGTTTAGTCGCCGTCAAAATATATCTAGAAAAATCTGTAGGGGCTAATACCAACCGAGATTTAATTCCCAACCAAGTTTGGCGAACCCAAGTTAATATGGCCAGAGAACGTTTGGGTTTAACAACTAAACAAATTCAAGCAAGTTTGGGCGTGCGCTATTGTGGCGACAGTTCCTATCCATGTGATATCAGTAGAGAACGAGCTACACAGTTAGCTACTCTTCTAGAATCTGAAGAAATTCTGAAAATTGCTGTTAGCGATATCTACTGGGATAAAATAAAAAAAATAGATTTCATCGGCGAAGAAATGGTTTACGATCTAACGGTAGAGAAAGTTAAAAGCTTTGTTACACAAGGATTGTACGCTCATAATAGTATCGAGCAAGACGCGGATTTAGTAATTATGCTCTACCGCGATGAATATTACAATCCTGATTCGCCCGATCGCGGAATTGCAGAAGTAATTATTACCAAACACAGAAACGGGCCCACAGGAATCGTCAAACTATTATTTGACCCCCAATTTACCTGCTTTCGCAATCTGGCATCTCCGAAGCGATCTTAAATTAACCAGGGCTTATATTATGTCCGTTGAATTGGCAGTTATAAAATTTTGTCGATCGAGTGGGGCCGGCTTTATAGATATTGTCGATAGGAATGAAAGATTGTTGGTGAAACCTGCCCCTACAAATATTGTGGTTAATTTACCGGACGTGATATTACACAGAAACCCGGTTTCTAAAAAAAACCAGGTTTCTAAACACCGTAAAAGTTTTACGTTTAATTAAGTTGAGCTACCTAGCCACCGATTCTCAACAATTCCACATCAAAAATCAGCGTAGCATTAGGAGGAATCACTCCGCCCGCACCGCGAGCGCCGTAACCGAGTTCAGGGGGAATAATCAACTGGCGGCGGTCTCCAACTTTCATCGTACCGACACCTTCATCCCAACCCTTAATTACTTGACCCACGCCAATTTTGAACTCAAAAGGAGAATTGCGATCGCGCGAACTGTCAAACTTCGTGCCATCCTCCAAAGTTCCAGTGTAGTGGACCACAACCCTCTGCCCGGTTTTTGGAGTCGCCCCATTACCCTTTTTCAATTCAACATATTTCAGACCTGAATCTGTGGTGACAGTTTTCTCAGTATTATCAGTCATGTTATTGCCAGCGATAGTAGCTGGTACTTCCGGTAAAGTAGCATCAGCTACTAGCAAGCTATCTTCTTCCAAAGACGGCGCTGACAGCTTCTCAATAGCAGTCTCGGGTAAAAGATTGTTCAATTCGGCGGCAACTGCTTGGGACCCTGAACCGCCCATTTGAGCTACTATCAAAAACACAAAGCAAACCAGCATTACCCCCAAGCTGACTAGAACTCCTCGCAAAATTAATCCTCCTGATACTTTTAACCGCGATATCTCAGATATCTAAGACATCTAGTACAACAAGAACTAGCAAATTTTATCTGAACTTTTCCACCAAACAAGGGCTGGTGTCAGATAATTTTAAAGGCAAAAGTATGAAGTCAGAATGTTTGTAATTCTACATAAATGGCTTCTACATAAGTGCCTTTTTGAGCCTTCTGCCTTCGGGTGACAATCTTATCACAAGATAGCAGCGAACCGTCGAGCCCGATCGAACTCAGCGCCAGTTACGGTTTTCTAAATCCCGCATCTGACGTTCAAGACGATCGAGCCTTCCCCGCAACTCATCCATTTCGGACTGTCGGGGAACTCCCATATCTTGCAGGATATTCCGTAGTTGCCGCTGCAACTGCGTATCCCAATTGCCCTGCTCGGACTTGAGCTGCTCGGTCATGTCATCGACAAAGGTTTTGGCTTGCTCGGAATTGATTTTGCCATCTTTGACCCATTGCTCGCTGACTTCCTGCAATTTTTCGGCCACCAGGGAGGTAGTACCAATGCCGAACATTACCAGTTGTTTGAGTAAGTTGCTATTGTTATCCATATATTTTTCCTACTGTTTGCCCCTTCATACCCTATCGGCTCAGGTCGCCTGCTGTCGCTGCCAAACCATCTGTACACTTAAAGTTACATCAGCGCTGACCTACCTTTCTATTTTGGAGCATTCAGCCGCCTGATGGCGAGTCGAGCGTATCGATCGGCGTTCGGTAAACCCGCTAAGGAGCTACCGACAAAATTACCCAATCACCTGCTGTCTATGCCTGATTGCCCCCGCTGTCACCAACCTGTAGACGCCCGAGCCATCGCCTGCGCGCACTGCAAAACCCCTCTCAAAGCTTTCGGTCATCCGGGTATCCCCCTTTATCGATCGCCACCCGAAGAATTTCTGTGTACTACCTGTATTTATCACGAAGACGACACTTGCAACTACCCCCAGCGTCCCTTTGCCAAAGAATGCACGCTTTATCACGATCGAGCTGAGCCGCTTGTGCCACAGACGAGCCGTTACATCAGCGGCGGCTGGCCACAATCAATCAAAAATTGGTGTCAGCGCCATCTCGTTTGGTTAGCTTTATTAGGTTTAATTATTATTAGCATTGCTCTGTCGATTTAATCGGATTGTACAAAGCGTAGAATAGAGATATCTCTGTTAATATGGGTTGCTCTGTTATTTTGTAAATTATTCATGAGTTACGTATTGGGCATCGACGGCGGCGGCACTAAAACTATCTGCATCTTAATGGACGAAAACCACGTTATTTTGGGACGGGGCGAAGCAGGGCCGTCAAATTATCAAACGCTGGGAATTGAGGCAGCAAAACAATCGCTCCAATTGGCGATCGAACGAGCAGTTATGTCCGCTAATATCGAGGAGGCTGTGGGCAATCTCAACATAGAAGCAATCGGTCTGGGACTAGCAGGCGTCGGGCGTCCAAAAGATATTGAAATACTGCAATTTGTAGTGCAGAACTTGCAGTTGGCAAATACTTTACCAGTAACCCAATCATTCCTGCCCAGAAATATAGTAATTTGCAGCGACTGCGCGATCGCACTTGCTGGCGGCACGGGCTATCCAGTGGGTATCACCGTTATTTCAGGAACCGGTTCGATTGTTTTCGGGCAAAACAGTCAAGGGAAAACTAAACGAGTCGGCGGTTGGGGATATATTTTAGGCGATGAAGGCAGCGGATATGACATCGCCATTCAGGGTTTGCAAGCTGCTTTGAGGTTCTATGACGGACGCGCCGAGTTTACAGCACTTGCGGAAAAATTTCAAAACCATTTAGGCCTAAATCACCTAGAAGAATTGGTAGAAGTCGTTTACCGGCGCGGTTGGGGAGTGAAAGAAATTGCAGCTTTAGCGCCGATTGTCGATCGAGCCGCAGCAGAGGGCGATCGCGTCGCTGACGGCATTATCAATAGTGCTGTAGCAGAATTAACCTCTTCTACAAAAATAGCCATTTCAGCGCTATTTAACCAAACAGAAGAATTTGAAATTGCGCTCGTAGGAGGTGTGTGGGGTGGCGAGGCAAATTTCCGGGGTCGGTTTGAAGCGGCAATAAGTGCTCACGCCCCAAAAGCTAAGGTAATTTCGCCCCGATACGAACCAGCTTTCGGTGCTGGATTATTAGCCTTAAACGCTCTCAACAATTAACCTTCCCGAGGCTTCGTGCTGGGATTTCACCTTAACTGTTAGAGGCTAAGGGGGACGAGGCATCGAAATCTCTCCTTTATCCTCCTTATCTTCCCAATCTTACCGATTTTCTCGATTTTTCCAAATATTAAAATTATTGATTATCTACCTTATCTTCCCAACTTGTAGAATTCCAGCCTGCCATAATTAAAACATCAGATGAATGCGAAACCAGAAACAAATTTAGCATTAGTGCGTTCCTAAGTAAACCAAAACCGCAGCAAGGAGACAATTCATATGATTACTTCTCAAAAATGGCGTTCAGCAACAGCAGCCATCCTCGCACTGGGCATTACAGTTGCAACCAGCGCGCCGCTGGTGGTAGCTACTCCTGCAGAAGCTCAACAACGAATTTCACAATTTGATAGCATCCGAATTCCGTCGGGCAGTGTAATACCAGTTAGCTATGAAAAAGACAAAATAGTTGTCACCCGCGAAGAAACTGCACCTTTAACTTTAACAGTAGCGCGAGACATCCGCACAGCTCAAGGCCGAGTATTAATCCCCGCAGGCAGCCAGATAGTCGGGGCATTGCAACCTGTCAGAAGAGGCAATCAAATAGGTACTCAATTTGTTGCCAGAGAGTTAATTATCAGCCGCCGCCAACGCTATCGGATTGACGGAACTTCAGGAATTATTACCAGAACCGAAAGAGTCCAAAAAGGTAGTGGCACAGGTTCATTAGCGCAAGGTGCAGCATTGGGTGCAGCAGCAGCAGCAGCACTAGCAGGCATTACCGGCGACAAAGCCATCGCGACTGAAGAAGTATTGGGAGGCGCTGGGCTCGGCGCTTTAGCTGGAGTATTGTTGGGGCGGCGCAGCGTTGACGTGATCGTGATTCGCCCGCAACAGGATTTGGCAGTAAGATTGCGATCGGACATCGTACTCCGCTAATAAGCTGTGTTGCATCTAGATTGCCTATGGTATTAGAGAGGGAGAGGGGGTGAAGGGGAGAGGGGGAGAGGATTTGACGATTTTTGATCGGGACTCGAAATATACAATTTAAATGCACAACAGCTTATTGGGATCTCCCGATTAATTATTTGCAGTAAAACATTGTCGATCGCTAACTTGTGGTCTCCCGATAATTGGCTAGGCATACTGTTAAGGTTGTGCCTAGCCATGTTTGTTGGCGCAATTATTGGATGGGAGCGCCAACTCAGACACAAACCAGCGGGATTGAGAACTCATATGCTAGTAAGTATGGGTTCTGCACTGTTTGTTTTAATACCGCTGGCAATGGGTAAAAATGAAAACGGACTAGATGCTGTAGAGCGCGTAATTCAAGGCATTACTGCCGGGATTGGGTTTTTGGGAGCCGGAGAAATCCTGCGGCAAAGTCAACAGGAAATAGGCAAAGTAGAAGTTCACGGCCTCACCTCTGCCGCCGCTATTTGGGTGTCAGCAGCTTTAGGAACTGCGGCAGGATGCGGGTTGTGGCAACTGGCATTAATTGGCGCTTTAATGTCGCTGTTTGTTCTGAGAGTAATTAAAAAGTTAGAGGATCGGAGTCGGAAATAGTCTCAGTCATTATATAATGTCTGGTAAAATAACCGTTATAAAGTTTGTAGTGACGACGGAAGTCCGAGGGAGTTTTATGAGGACTAAAGTCCAATGGCACTGAAAAAGTGAGCAAAAAAAAATCTGTAAGGCAAGATATACATAGATAATTGCCTTACAAACCAAAAT
>NZ_JAUBTO010000228.1:0-8421 GCF_036702495.1 Microcoleus sp. C2D2
CTTACTGGGCTAGTTTTTCTAGCCCATCATACTTCCTGCTTTTTGTCAACCTTTTTTACTGGACTGGCGCTCTAGGACAAGACGAGGCTTAATATTATTGTTGAGGCTTCCGTTTATGAAAAACTCACAGAGAACTTACACACTCTTGACGCTCAGAAACCGGGTTGTTTAACGAATATCCATCGCCATAGACGGAGCATTTTCGTCAAAAAACCCGGTTTTTGCAGTCTGGACTATCAACATGATTAAGCCGCGATACCCTCTGAGAATTCACTGTCGCAAATCGTGAGTTCTGAAGGCTGACACCGTTTGATGCGGATGCTAACTCTTTTGGCTCCCTCGCTTTCGAGGTCTTCGACGTAGCCCGGAATATTGCTGGAGGCTTCTTTGTCGGTGTCGAAGGGACCAAAATAGTAGGTACAGCGGGGCAAATCTGTGACAATTTCTACCCACCATTTCTCGGGGCTGCGGGGGCGGGAGCCAGCAAACACGGACAATACTGCGACGTAGATACAAAATAAATAAATTCCGAGCATTTTTCCTCTTTTGGGGTTATTTATTTTCTCACAGGACTTACGCCCTCGCGACTCTCATCCACCGGGTTGTTCCACTCCTGGCGATCGCCTTTTACCAGAGAATTTAGTCCTTCAAACCCGGTTTCTGGGCTGAGAACCATCTAATTTTATCAAGGTAAGTTGTGCGATCGCATCAACCTGAGTGCTGATTGTGAGGGGAGAATAGAATCCCAGTGAGTCAACTAACTATTTTGCATTTAAATTTAAGCTTGATAGTGCGCTAGGAGTTGCGACCTCACAATAGTTTAAGTACGCAGTAGTTGATTAATTAAATCCGCGACAGCTTAGTTCGGGAAATACGGCGCAATATATAGCATTTCTTGGGTAGATCGGGTATGAAATCAAACTTAAGAACCTTGCCAACACAGCTTTCGGTGTACCCCATTTTTGTGAGAAAGGCTATAAGCTGTCGCGCATTTAAATTGTATATTCAGGGCGGGCGGGACACCCCACAAGACTTTGATTTTTTTTTGACATACAGTTTAAATGCCGCAACAGCTTAGCGCGACCTTACGCCAGCGCCACAGTTTAAAAACTGTCGCTAAAATAGCAAAACCCGCCTGCGCGGGTTGTGCTGTTAAGCTATAAAATTCCTCAAACAAATCTAATTTGCCCACCTCAGCAGACTGAGGTTTAGCGCTTGCCTTTGGGGAACTGTTCGATACCAGCCCAACCATAGAAAACCAACTCGTCGTTCTGAACTCGGCAGCGGTCAACCCGCAGTTGAGTGCCCTCTAAGGCAAATTTGTCTAAGTCGAGCAAGTTATTTACGTGGGCAATTATAGCTTGACCCAAATCTACTGCTTGCTCGTTACCGCCGTAAGTAACGCTGACAAATTGGATTTTGCGCCTGTCTTCTACTTGCAATTGAGCAGTAATATCTATTTTGACCGGTTCGCTGGCATCGCCTACGGTAATTTCGGACTGAAGCCGAATTGATTTGTCGGCGCCGAAGCTGACTTCAGTGTTTTGAAAGTGCAGTGATTGCTCTTGGTACTTCAGCTTCTGGAGTTTTTCAACTACAAAAGGTGTATTGAATGAGGTGGTTAAATCCGATCGACTTAAGACTACTCGCATATTTGCCTGGGTAGGCTGCCGCAATTTCACTTGACCTGCAAAAATTGCCCCAAAATCAATTGAGACTGCTTGCAGGTAGAGTTCCATCACTTCTATGCGCAGGCCGTTGTACATCAACATACCTTTGCCAACGAAGTCGAAACCGTCGATGCTTCCCTGCAAGAGTTTGGCTACTGGTTCGACTCGGATGTTGGCTTCGGCCTTTTCCGAACGCTTGAATAAGGCTGCGATCGCAGCTCCTGCTACTTTGCTGACAAGGCGATCGCCACTTTGACCTTGAAAGGATGTACCGCTAAACAAAGCTGCTACCATTTATTCGTTTGCTCATCTACAGTCGCCATTATAACCTTCTATTAAGAAATGTAAAAATAGCTTGTGCTTATTCACTTAATAAGCAGATGTTGTTTTTTTTGTCTGTCTTCAAAACAACAGTGTTGAAATTTAAAGGCTCAGGGGGGTGCCTTGGAGACAGGCGCGATCGAGCAGGGCTCCATCCCAAACGGTTTGTTCGATCGAGGCGCAAAGCAAATTAGCGCCCGTCAGGTTAGCGCCGCGCAGTACGGCGCCATTCAGGAGCGCTTCTTCCAAGTCAGCTCCCGACAAATCAGCGCCGGACAAATTGGCATTGCTCAAATCGGCGCCAAGCAAAATTGCCCGACCCAAAGAAGCGCCCCGCAAATCGGCGCCGCGAAAATCGACACCGCTAAAATCCAAATTGCCAAGCGCCGCGCCTGTCAAAAAAGCACCCCCAAAACTTGCGTCGCGGACTAAAGCGTTAGCGAAGGAAACCCCCCGCAAATCGGCATTCCGAAAATCTGCGCCTCGCAAGTCAGCGCCGCTCAAGTCAGCGCCGCGGAGGTTGGCTCGCAATACGGCCCGCTGCAAGTTAGCGCCGGCGAGATTAGCTCCACTCAAGTTGGCTTGAGACAAGTCAGCACCCGCGAGATCGGCTCCCGCTAAGTCTGTGCCGGCTAAATCAGTGCCGGCCAACATCAGAATTTTGCCTTTGCGTATGGCTTCGAGGTCATTAGTCATTAGTTTTTAGTCATTAGTCATTCGTAAAGCGGTAGGGTGCGCGCGGAGCCAGCACAGAGAGACTGGGGCTCCCACTAAAAGCGGTAGGGTGCGCGCGGAGCCAGCACAGAGGGCTGATTTTTCTAGTTTTGGAAAGCGGTAGGGTGCGCGCGGAGTAAAGGGGGCTGATTTTTTCTTGTGTGGGAAAGGATTTGTGCCCGAGTCCTCAATCCCCAATTCCCAATTACCAATTACCGATCGCCCCTTACCAATCCAGTTATTTTATAATGCCGGAGCGGCCGTTGAAGTTCGATCGCCCAATTCCTCCAACCATACATTCGGCAATTGACTCGGGCGGCTCGGTAACTCCATCAAACCCATTTCTGCGAGCCTGACCACGTTGCTGAGAGATTCCACCAAAGCCGGATCGAAGCGAATTCCGGAAAGTTCCCGGCACTTGGACAAAGCTTCGCTCAAACTCAAAGCCGGACGATCGCCACGCGGTTGAGTCAACTCTTGAAAATAAGCGACCAACCCCAAAATCCGGGAAGCAACGGGTATCGCTTCGGCTCGCAAACCCTCTGGCCTGCCGCTGCCGTCCCAATATTCGAGTTTGTGCTTGACAATTTCCGCCACTGGTGATAGTTCCGGCATTGCTTGCAGCAGTTGGGAACCGATGAAACTGCGATCGCGCCAAAAAGATAAAGTTGCTTGGTCGAAAGCATCGGGAGTGCGATCGAACACCTCATTCGGGGCCGAAACTAAGCCTACTCGAAACAGCAATCCCGCCAGCCGCAGCCTGCGCAACTGCAAAGCCGGCAAATCCAGAAGTTGACCCAAAGTTTCCGACAAAGCCGCCACCTGCAAAGACGCTGTAGGATTTGAGGTATCGCGTTCGTCCACGCGCTGGGCCATCCGCAGAAAAGCTTGAAGTTTGTTAGCGTTCAAATTGCGGCTGATGCGCAAAGCTTGACCTTCCAATTCCCACAACTCGCGGGTTTGGCGGTTAATTGCTACCATTTGCTGCTGAGAACTTTGCAGGTAAGTGACTATCCGCGATACCACGCCACTAATATCTGCCAAGGGCGGGCCAACGGTAGCCAGGATTTCGTGGTGCATGGACAGCAAACTGTCGGCTAGGGCGGCATTGTAATGTCGCGTCTGTTCTATAAAAATTTCAGCAGCCGCCGACACCAAAGACTGGTCAAACGACCACAAACCGTAGAACTTTCGTTCTGTATCTACTTCGGGCTTGCCCTCGGGCAAATATTCCTGGTCTGAAAGTTCGCGGCAAAGCACCATTGCTTTGTATGTCGGCGCGAGGATGATTAAATTCCATTCTTCGATTATGGGGTCGTTCTCATCGAGATTAATTAAAGATACATTTTCTAATTGACCGGTTTGGTGGCTAGCGAAACCGCTGTCGGCTACTGCACCGATGACAACGCGCCGAGAGGCATTAGCAATATCTAGGTAGCGATCGGCTTCCTGTAAATACCATTTACCCTGCTGAAACGTCACCAAAACTAGGGGCTTTAGTTCGATATTGTCCCCGCTGCTGGTTTGTAAAATGTGGTCTTCTAGGGCGTGACACAGGGCTACTAGGGTGTTTTTGAAGTATACCCCGTAGCTAGAAGGCAGTTTTCCGTCGGGAAGTGTAGCTTGTAGTCTAGCGAGAGTTGATTCTGAATTCATCAGAACTATGGGTTTGAAACCCCGTCTTTTTAGGACGGCTTTACATTGAATTGAATCCCCTTGCAGGGTGGAGGGGTATGGTTGCCCCTCCGCTGAGGTATGGTTGCCTCAATCTCCTTTCGGAGTAAAGTTAGCTTCGCTAATGTTTAGTGAGCTTGCGCCGGCCCAAAGCACTGTTGAGCGTGACATACCGAACTGTTTAACTCTCAACGACAGAGCAAGGAACTAGCTACGCATTCCAGGGTGTCGTGACTCAAAAAACGTAGTCAGTTAAGACGATGGCCCGTCAGAATGGCTTGTTAGATTTCTCTTTCAAGCCTCATGCCTGATAGCTGAGGTTCCTGACTGCAAAAAGCGGTGTCGGCTCTTACTTATTGTACCGGGCGATCGAACTTCTCGAAAATACTTTTGGCAAAAATCCAAGTTTTTGATTTTTCACCGCTTCGCAACGGACTCAACGTAGGGTGCGCACCTTACTAATTTTAGCCATTTTCTGGAAACCCTCTGTCTTTGGCTGAGTTTTTTTAATACGAGAAACCTGCCAAGAGGAAGACGCTAACTCTATTAGGTATTAACTACTATTTGGGTAACAATAATTATTAGGAATTCTGAGCGTGCTTCAACAAAATAGGAGTTTAGGGGAACAGGCGATCGACAAAGTGGCCGAGATTGCTATTGCTAGCAAATTAGACGAATCGGAAACTTTGTCTGTGACAGTGGACACCGATCCGGGCCAGCTAGCCCAGGGATCGGTAGATGCCGTTGCCGTTGAGGGCAAAGGGTTGGTAATGCAACAAGATTTGCGGGTGGAAGAATTGCAACTTCACGTCAAGGATATTGCTGTCAATCCCCTCACCGCTATGTTTGGGAAAATTGAACTGAACGGCCCTGCCTTCGGTACCGCACGCGCAGTTTTAACCGAAAGCGATATCAACCGCGCTTTTAATTCCGAATACATCAGCAGAAAACTCAACAACTTAAAAGTGACGGTTGACGGCCAGCGGGTGACAGTAGACGTTAAAACTATTGAGTGCCAATTGCTAGCCGGAAAAATCGCTTTAAATGCTGAGGTATTGGTACGGGAAACTGCCTCAACAGAAAAGATTTATTTTACAGCAAAACCTCAGATCGCAGCGGACGGTTGGGCAATTTCTCTTCAGGATGTCGAGTATCCCGAAAGCAAGGAATTTTCGCCTGAGTTAACAGAAGCTTTGGCGGACAAAGCTGGGGAAGTTTTAAACTTGCGAAATTTTGAACTTGAGGGAATGTCCCTGCGAATTCAGCAGCTAAATGTGGAAGCTGGTGTGCTGACTTTGCAAGCTGAAGCGAAAGTCGAACAATTCCCAAGTTAGCAGTAGCGTTCTCAGGTTAGTAGCTGGTACGGTGCGTCACTGGATTTGAGATTTTAGATGTTAGATTTACTTCACAGATGAATCTGGTATCTTGAACAAGAGTCTAAAATTTTTATATCTCCACGACAGGATTCGATCGCAAGTATCCGTTTGTCAGCGGGGGCAAAAACCAAAAAGCTTTTGACATCGAGCAATTATTGGAACTGACGCACCCGAAGACTATGCTTTGAAACTACCTAGACCCTTTTCTTCTCCGTCGGAAGTGTCTCAACCAAACTTAACTCTAGAAACCCGGTAAAAAAGCCGGGTTTCTAGATACCCGGGCGTAAGTCCTACCAAAAATAATCTCTCGAAGGCGATCGCACTTTTTGACTCCCTCTAAAGGTATAAAATAATCGATAGCAATCCGCAGCAAAATATCACCGCCGTTAGAGGCAGGGATCGGGAGCTTATTTTTACTCTTAACAAGTAGTAGTAAAAAATCGGAAAAATTTTGTGAACACTGTAACTACTTTTTTTAAAAGACTGCGTATCGGTCAATTTTTGACTCAATTTTTGACTGTATTTATGGCAGGTTTGCTGCTGTTTACCAGCACAGCTTGCAATGCCGGCGATGTTCGAGGTGCCCGGCCCCAGAATCCTCCCGTTCAAATGGGAGGAATGAATAACCCCCACAAGGCCGGTGGTGATGGATCCGCGAATTATCAAATGTCTACCGACCCTAAAGTCAATCAATCGCCTGCTAAAGCCGAAAATAATCGGGCTGATTTGTCGCTGATGGGCGATCGACTCCTGGCCGCGACTACCGGTGACTCTAATTCCTCAAAGCTGCTTTATCCGGGTTCTGAACCGCTGAAAACTGACAAGTTCGACCCCGAACTCGGCGGAGATAAAGCTCTCTTAGAACCGCCAGACGGACAGCCAGCTAAGGCTCAACCCGTAGTCGATCGCAGCAATCCCAATGCCAAAATTTTAGAGAGAACAGGCGCCGCCTTTCAGGATGCTTCTGCTTTCCTGAAAGATAGCGCTAAAGATGCAAAGGAAAGTTCCGTTACCAAACTCAACCCGCTGCAAAAATAAGCGAGTGGAACCAAAGATGATGTAGGGGCTGTCTGAAATTAGCCCCTACATAAATAATATTATTTATTGAAACTAGATAAACGCTTTTAGACCTGCTATCTGCTCCACAGGATTTACGCTCTTTCTGCATTTTTCATAAAATCTAGCTCAATATGTTTTACATTTTATCGGATTTATGCTGCGAATTCGGCAGAGTATGTCGGGTAAATTTCAATCAGGTTGAATATATCTAAAACATATTGATTAACATGAACTATCTTGCCGTAAATAAAACTGACAGGGTTGTTGATTTCGTGAGCCACTCCTGCTACCAACTGTGCTAAACTCGACATTTGTTCGGATTGAATTAGCTGAAGATGCCAAGGAAAGTTCTGTTACCAAACTTAGATTTTTGGGTTCTTGTGCATAGCAAGGAAAAATCCTCAACACTTTTAGGCGTCAAGAAGCGTTGTAATGCTCGATAAAATACCAGATAGCTCCCACATAATAGGAGAGCTTTTTATAATAAAATGATAGAGTTTTTATTACAATAGCGAGATATCCCTGGCATCAGGGTGTTATTGAATCTTTCTATATCAGAAGTTTTGCCCGTATCTCTCCCGACAGATTGGTGTCGCTTGCGAGGGAAAACTTTTTCATAGGCGGCCTAAAAAGCAGATCGGTACTTCAAAAAACTACCTCCCCACCCGCCGTCCCTGGTACCCAGCGGCTAAGGAAGCCAATAAACCGACTTGGGGTAAAATCTATCAGTTTTCTTCCGACTCAGCAGTACGGTTAGGAATTCCGGCCCTCCAGCCCTATCGTGATAAAGCAGGCAATTTTGTAGGTGTTCTAGAAACTGATTTGGTTATTTCTCAGATCGGTAACTTTTTGAATCAAATCAAAATTAGTGCTTCGGGAGGAGTGTTTATTATGGATCGTGAATGACTGCTGGTTGCTAGTTCAACGAACTCCCCTATCTACACAGTCAAGAATGGTAAAGCCGAAAGATTAGCAGCATCAACCAGCAGCGATCCTTTGATCCGGTCAAGTACGCAGTATTTGTCAGAGCATTTTGGCGAGATCAACCAGATTACAAAGCTCCAACAACTCGACTTTAAGATTAACGGGGAACGCCAATTTGTTTTGGTTGAACCTTGGCAAGATGAATTTGGTCTGAATTGGGTGATTGTAACTACGGTTCGAGAATCGGACTTTATGTCACAAATCAATGCTAATACTCGTACTACAATCCTGTTCTGTTTAGCGACTCTGATTTTGACAATTGCGATCGGTATCCTGACGGCTCGATTACCCGTCCCGTTCTCCGAATTACTAAAGCTGCTGAACAAATTGCTGCTGGTAACCTCGACAAGCGAGTAGGCACCGCTGACTTTATTGAAATTGAGGAAATTGATACGCTGGAACGTTCCTTCGACAGCATGGCAGGACAACTGAAGAAATCGTTTGAAACACTCGAAGATAAAGTCAAAGAACGCACGACTGAACTGGCAAGTGCCAACGGCGAAATCCTTGCCCTCAACGAAAGACTCAAGGAAGACAATCTCCGCATGGGTGCTCAATTGGATATCGTGCGTCAAATGCAGCAAATGATTCTGCCCAATCCTGAAGAACTGGAAATTGAAGGA
>NZ_JAUBTO010000229.1:0-149 GCF_036702495.1 Microcoleus sp. C2D2
AGCTTTTTTCTGGGGCAACGGTGCAGCAGGCATTTGGGCATCCAAATCAGTGCTTACATTCTCGCATCTGCGACAGAAGCTAGAAATTTGCGATCAGAGACTAGGCGGGAAAACTGGTATTTCCCGTCTAGCCCCTCAACCGCTACAGC
>NZ_JAUBTO010000229.1:249-8331 GCF_036702495.1 Microcoleus sp. C2D2
ACTTTCTTTTTGCTTTAGCCTTCAGCTCGTCCCAAACCTGAATAGCGAGCGAGCGGTCAACATTTGCGATCGCCTTTTTGATTTGTACTGCAAATTCCTCAACACTTGAGGAAAAACTTGAGGATTCCTCAAGACTTGAGGAATTTGAGGAAAAACTTGAGGAATTTGAGGAAAAACTTGAGGATTCCTCAAGTCCTCTTGTGCCTTGCTGCAAAGGGTTTTCAGGCTCTATTCCTGCAAAACTTGAGGAACTTGAGGTTTTTTCAGAATCAGAAAATTCATCAACACTTTTCTCAACTGCGTCAGTGTCAGAAAGAGAAATCGCCTCAATAACATCATGTGTTTGAAGATTTATTTTTTGAGTCTCTTGATATATATGGGCTTGAGGTCGTTTTGAGCCCCTCAAGTTTTCCTCAACATTCCTCAAGTTTTCCTCAACATTCCTCAAGTTTTCCTCAACATTCCTCAAGTTTGACTTGAGGGTTAGTCGGGAACCGGAACCCTGTACCTCTGCTAAATCCATAGCTGCCAGCTCGTTAAAGTATTGGCGGATTTCCTCGGGTTTACTGGTTCGGAGTCCCCACACCGCACTTTTAGCCTGTGTAGCGTTTAGCTCACCTTTGTCATTTACTTTTTCGAGTAAAGATTTGAGGATAGGAGTTAACTCGCCGTGGAGTGCGTCGCCGTCACCTTGCAAAATAGTGACTTGACCTAGATAGAACTGCGCTAGATGACAGCCGGCCCGCACAGTAGTTAGAGAGATTTCTTCTTTGACTTCGGCTGGTTGACTGCTGACTCCATTTAGAACGTGCAGCACACCAATTAACCGCGCCGCTTGACCGGGCATTTTTGCCATTGCAGCTTTTAACCCGGGCTTTGTCTCGTTCCGGGTTTGCTCGTATCTTTTGTCGTACCAATCGTCGTAAAAGTTTTGCCCGTCTTTGGAAAAGTAAAACTTCAACTCTGGCAGAGAATCTAATTTTCTGTAAATAGATTCCAGCAAGCCTCCCAAACTGTAAGTTACGCCGTGGCGAGGAATCTTGTAGGGACGCATCGGCATTTGGTACCAGAGGAATCGGGCCCACTCCCCTTGAGCATCTGTAAAATCTCCGAACAATGCCCGCAGCTTATCAGGTTGAATGCCGCCAGTGATGGAAAGAGAGTCGCGAGCTAAGCTGACACGGGAGTCTTTGCTGCGGCGATTCTTTTTAACTCCACCGCCACCCCAGCCAGATAAAAAGCTTTCTTTGTCGCTACCTCTGCCACCTTTATATGCGCCGTGAGATGCGAACAGGCCGCTAAGTTCGTCTTTAATCATGGTGAATGCTTTGTCTGGCTGGAATCCTTTGATTTCATCTAATGACTCAACCGTGACGTTATCGACGTAGAACTCGCGCGGGGGATGTGGGGGCGTGGGGGGTTCATCGTCTTTATTTTCCTTTGGTCTGTGGTTGTAGGTGTCAAGTTCTTTCTTGTAAGCCTCCAACTCTGCCTTATATCGCGCGTCTTCTTCCGCTTGAAGTTTTACCAAAGGCGCTTTTGGTATGTTCAAAAGTGGAGTTTTCCGAGAGCCAGTTTCTGCAATTACAGCGGCATAAAGTAAGCATGGTTCAACAAAATTAGTACAGTCTTTGACCACGATGCGAGAGTTGGGATTTATTAGCCCTGCTGCAATTGGGAGTAAGTGGGTGAGAACGGCTTCGGGGTCTACTCCCATCCAGGCAGAAACTTTTTTGATAGGTTCTGCCAGGTTGGGGTGCAAGTATTTTTCAAGGGTCAGGCGACGGCTGCTAATTTTTAGCAGTTCCTCTAAATCGGATTTCCTGTCCAGTCGCTGTTCGTCTCGATCGGCTTCTTCTTGGGTTTCCTTATAGATGCGTTCGATTTGCTGAACGTTACTATTGCTGGAGCGTGCCAATTCTACAAACGCGGTGGTGAGCTTAGAGCCTGTAATGTCAGCGTTGAAAAATGCTGTAACTTCCTTTCTCAAGTCAGTACTGGGAGACTTGAACCGCTCGTGAGTCAAAATCTTATTAGTTGTCGGCTGTTGTTTTAGTTCTTGGATTTTAGATTCTGGGTTCTGGCTTCCCCGGTTCTGCCTGGGAATGGATACTCCGACGCGATCGGCGAGTTCCATCACTACAGAATAAAAATCCTTCCCGGTCGGGGAACCGCTGCCACCATTCATTTGATAGAGGAACTGCACAGGTCCGCCACCAGCATCGCAGCCAAAGCACTTAAAAACCTTTTCTGTTGGGGAGATAGTAAAGCTAGCTGTTTTTTCTTGGTGGAAGGGACACAAGCCCTTCAGATTTTTCCCCGAAGTTTTTAGTTTTAGATAGCTGCCATAGAATTCCTCAGCGTCCAGGCGTGGGAGAATTTCTCGCTCCAACAAATCAACCAGGCTTTTATCACCAGCATCTATATATGTTGTGGTTTCGGGTTTTAGTTTTTTGGGCAAGTCGGCTGCTGGAACCTCGCGCATCAAGTCAAGAATAAAGTCGGGGCATTCTGCAATATCTTCCTCCGTTACCCAGATGTAGGGTTTTTGGGTGTCGGGGTGAATCGACGGGGGGAGGGTGGAGCACTGATTCCAGCGCAGTTCTAGTTTTTCCCCATTTTCTAGCTCAATTTTTTTCGGTTGCAGCCCCTCCCACTTTTGCGACGGCACAGATAGCAGAATTTGAAAATGCCCCTCTTTGCCGCTTGTCCAGTGCTTTGTTAGGGGTGGCACCCAATTGCCCGATAGCTCAAGATATTTTTTCCATGCCAGCGGGCCGTCAAAGTCGATCGCCATAACCCCATTAGACAGCGGGCCAGTAACAATGCTGACCCCAGTCCACTTGCACGGCTTGCCTTCGTGGTTTGTGCTGGTGCGGATTGCTTCTATTAATTGAGCGTGATCGAGTTTGGCTTTATTCCAGTTGGGCCACAAATTCTTTTTCCCTACGCAGGGTGTCAAAGCCCATTCTGCGGGCATTTTAGAAATTGCATCGACTAAGGCAGCAGGGCTGCTTGAAACTTTACCGCCGATCGGAGTAGAATCGTTGTACATGAAAATTTCTCGCGCCCAGCGAGTTGAGTGTGGACTGAATTCCAAAAAGCCGTTGCAGCGCAGGTCTCAATTGCAAGCAGCGGTTTTTTGGCGTTTGTAGGCTTTGGGAAATTTAGAGCATAGAAGAGACCGCCCCGCTAGTTGATTGCGGGTGCGATTAAGCTGTCGTTGCGAGCACAGCCACCTATTTCAGCGTCTGGGAGTGGGATAAAGCCTTTTGGTGGACTCCCGGAAGGTTCAGGCTGTAGCGATGGTAAGCTCCAAATAAAACTTCGGCACTCAGCTAGGCTTACGACTGAGGCTAGGAACGTATCAGGATTATCGTTGAAAAAATCCTTGATAGAACAAAACCTTGGTCTACGCAGATGCTGGTAGGACTCTGAGAGGATATTTACTCGACTAAGAACGTGTCTAAAGGATTTGTCGAGATTCCGCCTGTCGTTGAGTTCTGCTAGAAAAATTTCATTGGCAACTCGCATGGCCACCGTTATGAAAGCTGGGCGGTTCCATGAAAGTTCTCTCTGGCGCTCCCAAAAAAACCTCAAGGGTTCGTCATCAGGGTAAGGGCCCCAGAGCAGTTGTACCAATTTTCTCTGCGTTACTAGATCCATCGTTTTATTTTAGCTGCGAGCATCTAATTTGATTGTGTGGACTCTTAAAAAAAGGTGCGTTCTGAGTGTTGATTTTCCCTAGCCAGTCTCTACCACATCGACCTTATACATCGACGAGTGAGTTTTTGGAGAGAAACGCTTGCTGCGAGAGGGTTTGAGAAAAACCGATTTTCCCGCCAAAACAGAGCGATTTTCACTCCTCAACTAAGCGTTTATACTCAGCGTCAATCTCCCAAGATTTGAGGAAGGCTCGGGCGGTTAATTAAGTGTCCATAGGTTTGAGCAACCATTCTCGTATCAGAATGTCCGAGCAGATACGCGACACCAGTCAAGGGAGTCCCCTGCTCAATCGCGTGGGATGCAAAACTGTGCCGAATAATGTGAGGTCGGCGGTAAGGAATATTTGCAGCAGCCAGCACTTTTTTCCAGCAGCGCCGAAAGTTGTGGCAGTCTACATGATTTGTCTCGGTCGGATTCTTGAAAATCAATTCCTCAGGATTTTTGCGGGCAGGGGCAACTTGCTCAAAAGTTTTTGTCAGCTCAGAATTTATTTTGAGAAATCGGACGCTCCCAGTTTTTGTGAATTTCCGCACTCGCTCGTAGTTTTTCCCGGGCAGCGGAGAAAGAGATTCACAAATGCAAATTTCTCCGCGTTCAAAATCTACGTGCTTCCAAAGAAGTCCGATCGCTTCAGACATTCGGCAGCCGGACAGGAATAGAAATTTTGCAAAGGGATTCAACGCTGGGTAAAGTTCGTCAAACCCAGCAATTATTCTGACCGCTTCATCCTGCGAGAAAGGGGTAATAATTTCCTTGGTTCCCTTGCGGGGCTTGATTTTCTGCCAAGGATTTTTGGCAAGCAATCCTTCATCGACAGCCCAGTTGGACATCCTCTTTAGGAGCCAAAGCCGTTCGTTATAAGTTTTCGGCGCCAGGGGATTGCCCGAAAACCAACCAGTATCAGCAACGAGCGGATTGCCAGCTTTGACTATTTGGCGGCGGGCTGGGTAGTAGTGGGAGTCTTGAGTTTCTGGTAAATCTAAACTTGTAACCCAGGCGTCCCAAATTTCTAGGAGCGGTGGATTTTTGTCAGGCTCAGATTGCAATTGCTGGGAAAGTTGAGTTAGCAGGCTTCGGAGTTCTGGGGTTAGCGTTTGCATGATACGACGAATTTCTTGTGGTGGAAATTGAAACCCCCCTTACCAAGGGGGGCATAATCAGCTAATTGCGATCGCTAAATGGTTATCCAGCGGAGGGCAAAATCTGTCAAAGTTCGGAGCATCCGAGTCACATTTATGCTTCGCGCGTTGAGCTCGACCAATCCACCCTTCGGCAACTCATCCCAGAAGCGAGCGTGCAAATATTGGAGGCGGTCTAAAATTTGCTCGTGTGTCAATCCCGATTCCCAGAATTGCTCGCAGGCTTCTAAATTGAATGCAGCTCGCTCCAGCGTCGCAAGTCCACTCACTAAATCTCCGATTTCACTGTTGAGCATCGCTAAGCTGGATCGATCGACGGGTACAGTTTTGGAAATTTCAGCAGGAATTTCAGTTTCAACAATAAACGCTGGGATTGTTTCTCCTGCTTGCGGATCGAACATTTTTGCGATCGCAGCGGCGTGGAACTCAAAGTGTCCCGAGAGAACTTGATAATTTTCTCCATCTCGTTTCACCACTGGAGGATCGAAAAATCCACCCAACTCTAAACTTCGCGTGGCAGCAGCTTCAAGCTCAGCCTGATCGAAGCAGCCTTGGGGGACATTAGAAATCATGCGACGCACGGACACCAATGCAGGCATCAGTTTCTTGGCGGCGCGCGGAGTCGTCGAATCTGTCATAATAGTTTTGCTCGTAAAGGGCACGGTCGGTGCTGACCTCGAAAATCTTGCGCCGGCCGCTTTTTGTTGTCTTCTTTTTTAAAATGTACTGCCATCCGAAAAGAATGTCAATCCAAACACCATCAAAATTATCGTTTAGTAATACAGAATGCTACCATAGTCACGGGTTGTACGAAAATAGGAGGCATGAAGCGTATGCACTGCGAGTTAGCAGTTTTAATGGCACAGCGAAACCAGCGGCTGTCTCAAAGGCAGCTTGCTACCGAACTGGGGTTGTCAGTCGGGACAATCAACAAACTTTATAACGGCCGTCCCCTGACTGCCCGCATTGATCCAGATACCATAGAGAAAATTTGCGATTATTTTGGCTGTGGCATTAACGATCTGTTTGTTCTGCGAAATGTCGAGGCGACTAAATGACTTAACTACCCTAGCCTTCCAAAATTTCTAAAATAAATTCCAGGTCCGCCAAGTCAGTTTTTGATTTTTTGCGCTTGGCTTTCAACTGGTTTAGCACGTCAGCGGCGTCGGGAAAATTTTTCTCGGCAGGCGCTGATTTTTGTTTGAGGTCTACGAGTTCTGATTGCAATTGCGTGCAAGTTTTTTGCAGCTCCAAGTTTTCCGATCGCAAATTCTCGCGAGCTTCCTGGGAATCTTCCAGTTCCTCCCACACTTCCTCTACTCGTTTCTTTTCTGCGTCAAGTTGCGATTGCAGTTCTTGCACTTCTTGCCTCAGCTTATTGGTGACATGGGTACTGGATTCTAGAAGTGCGGCATAATCCGCCCTTAAATTTTCATTCTCTGTCTTAAAGTTACCTAAGTTACCCAACTCTGTCTGTAACTTTTCATTCTCCGCCTTTAAGTTACCTAACTCATTCTGTAACTCACTATCTGTAACTTCTGCATTAGGCTTGAGTAACTCAGGGGAATCACTCAAGCCCTCAGTTTTCCCGGCAGTTCCCTCCGTAGACCTTCTAACGATTCCTGCAAAGTCTTTACCTGCAATTCTAAGGATTCCTGCAAAGCCTGGAGCTGTGATTCTAAAGCTGTCAATCTGTCAGCAGTATCCTTATCTGTAACTTCTGTAACCTTATCTGTAACTACTTGATGGTTTGTCTCTGTAACTTCTGTAACCTTATCTGTAACTTTCGGTTTTGGGGGAGTGTTCAGAGTTTCTGCGATTTCCTCAAGTCTTGCTGTAGTTAGCTCAAATTCACTGCATATATACCTTTTGTGTAATGTACCCGCCATTCTCCTGTAGCCATACCAGTAAGAGCCACCTTTGCCAGACTCCCTACGAACTGTATAAGGTCTATTTTCACTTTTGCTGGGGACGTATCTAAAAGAACGAATAGAGTCCAACCATTTAGAACCTTCAGTGGAATCTAACTCAAACCCCTTGCCATTCAATGTTTCAATCAAGCCCTGCACTACCGATGGATTTGCCATATGTTACCTATCTGTTACCTATTCACTTCTGTAACTACTATAGGTAACATATAGGTAACTGTCAAGAGTTACAGAGAACTATTTTCAATCTTCCCAGAACCCCTCAAACCGCTGCGGAGCCAATTGGGTGTACCGCACTGTGTGGTGGATATTGGCGTGTCCTAGATAATCTTGAATTGCTCTGGTATCTATCCCTTTAGCCGCCAGGTAGTATCCGCAGCCATGTCGGAGCATATGAGGGTGCACCGGGAATTGCAGCCCCGCAACTTCCCCAGCTTTGCGGATTAATTTTCTTGCAGCGTCCGCAGTCATCGGGCCACCGCGCTCTGAATTGAAAAGATATGGCGATTCAGAATTTTCTCGCAGCAGCTTCCGGAGCGATCGCAGTTCATCGCCAACTATGGGGTGAGTTGACGGTCGGGAACCTTTTAGCCTCCTCACATGGAGATGACCACTTTTAAAATCAACCTGCTGCCAGCGAAGATTTATGAGTTCAGAGATTCTTAGACCGTGACGATATCCCAGCAAAATCAGAGTTGCGTCGCGGTGTCCCCATCTTCCTTTTTTGGCAGCCCGCATCATCGCCGTGACTTCTGACTCTAGTAAATATTCCCGATCGCGCAGTTCAGAATATTTTCGATTTTTATTTGACTCTCTAGGTTTTGGGAGTTGAGCTTTTTTTTGGGGTAACGGTGCAGCAGGCATTTGGGCATCCAAATCAGTCTCTATATTCTAAGAACTGATACAGAAGCTAGAAATTTGCGATCAGAGACTAGGCGGGAAAACTGGTATTTCCCGTCTAGCCCCTCAACCGCTACAGCTTCTGTAATTCCTCCGGCTTCATCCATGTTGTGAGATAGCCGTTGGGCTTGCGACAATTAATCTGGCCGTATTCATCCATACCGTAAACCTCTAATACCCCTTCATACTGTTGAGCGTACTGAGGGTCGCCAACATACTTGACCCGCATATCCAACAAAAATCCGAACGTCACTAAAATTTTAAAGTTTTCGCTTTCGCGGGCGGTCAGTTGGGTTTTAACTTCTTCCCTCAACTTTCTTTTTGCTTTAGCCTTCAGCTCGTCCCAAACCTGAATAGCGAGCGAGCGGTCAACATTTGCGATCGCCTTT
>NZ_JAUBTO010000230.1:0-8299 GCF_036702495.1 Microcoleus sp. C2D2
AAGAAGGAAGAAGGAAGAAGGAAGAAGGAAGAAGGAAGAAGGAAGAAGGAAGAAGGAAGAAGGAAGAAGGAAGAAAACAATCCTAACCAATTACCAATTACCAATTACCGATTACTGAGACATGGAAAATACCACCGAAAACCCACAGGAGGAAATACAAGCCGATATGTACTTAAAACCTAAATTTAAGATTTCTTGGCAGGTGATCTTTGCCGTTGTGATGTTTTTTTATATGTACCTGCCCATCCTGGTACTCACCTTTTACAGCTTTAACAAATCGCGTTTTAGCGCCGGCTGGGAAGGATTTACTTTAGATTGGTACGTTAAATTATTTAGCGATACGCGGATTTTAATTGCCCTGAGAAACAGCTTAACAGTGGCTGTTTGTGCAGTTGCAATCTCGGCTGTACTCGGCACTTTAATGGCCGTTGGTTTAGCCCGCTACCGCTTTCCTGGCAAGAATTTATATCAGGGAGTTTCCTACTTGCCGATTATTATTCCAGATATTGCGACCGCAGTTGCTACTCTGGTATTTTTAGCAGCGCTGGCTATTCCTCTGAGTTTGTGGACAATTGTCGCCGCTCACGTTGTGTTTTGTCTGGCTTACATCGCTCTAGCTGTTTCTACTAGATTGGCAGATTTAAACCCATATTTAGAAGAGGCTGCCTTGGATTTGGGTGCAACGCCTGTTGAGGCTTTTATTCAGGTTTTGCTCCCTCAATTAATACCCGGAATTGTTTCCGGTTGTCTGCTGTCTTTTGTCCTCAGCATGGACGATTTTTTGATTGCGAGTTTTACCGCAGGTAGCGGCACTACAACTCTACCGATGGAAATTTTTAGCCGGATTCGGACTGGGGTAAAACCTGATATTAATGCTCTGAGCGTGCTGTTGATAGTAGGTTCGGGAGGATTGGCATTTTTAGCGGAATATTTGCGCGGCCGGGGCGAGCAAAAACGGGCTCATTAGTCATGGGTTATTGGTTATTAGTCATTAGTCAACAGTCATCAGTTAACAGTCATCAGTCAACAGTCAACAGTCAACAGTCAACAGTCATTAGTCACCAAAAAACCCGGTTTCTCAAAGAAACCGGGTTTCTGAAGCGGTAAGGTGGGCCATAAGCGCCCTACAGAGCTTCTGCCTCCAGGACTCAATTGCTGCTACTTCGCTGGTAATTTCACTTTAGTAGCCAAACCTAGTGCTTCCAAAACTTGAATTGTCATCCAAGTGAAGTCAATTTCCCACCATTTCATACCGTGACGCGCAGAGTATTGATAAGCATGGTGGTTGTTGTGCCAGCCTTCGCCGTAAGTCAGGACAGCTACCCACCAACAGTTAGTAGAACTATCCTTTGTTTCGTATGTGCGGTAGCCAAATTTGTGAGTGGCGCTGTTAACAAACCAGGTGCAGTGATAAACGAAAACTAAGCGGACAAAAATTACCCAAACTACAAAAGACCAGCCTGCTGCTAAGTAGAGCAAGACGCCAAATGCGATTTGAATGGGGAGAAAGTAGTTTTGCAAAAATTGGTAAAATGGGTCGCTCGAAAGGTCTTTTGTGCAGCGGGGAATTTCATCGTGGGCGGGGCCTTTATAAAGCATCCAACCCATGTGACTCCACCAAAAACCCTTCTGGGCATTGTGAGGATCTAGCGCGTTTTCGTCCGAGTGGGTGTGGTGCAAGCGGTGCAGGCCAACCCAATGAATTATGCCTCCTTGACACGCAAGCGCTCCGCAAAAAGCTAGGAAATATTCTACGAATTTTGGTGTCTGAAAACTGCGGTGGGTGAGCAGGCGGTGCCATCCGAGAGTTATTCCCAAACCGCCTGTTACCCAGTGCATAAATACAGTTAAACCAACTGCTGTCCAATTGAAGTTACTCGGAAGCAGGGCGAACAAAGCGCCGATATGAACTCCTGCTAAACTAATAATGTGTGCCCAATTGTACTGGAGTTTGTTTTGCGTTGCAATTGTCATTCTATTTTTGATTTCTGATTAGATGGCGAGCTAGATTCACCCATAAAAGTTTGGATTGAGGTAGTGAACTGTTTTGTTGAACACTTGCCCAAACTAATAAATAATGAATGATAGAGTTTGGATTACGATTGAAAAAAAATTAGCGTTTTGTCTTGACAATAAAAATTTTGGATGCTAAACAAAATTTTTTCTTCCCAAATCTATTATAACTGATTCTGGTTTTGGTTGGGTCGATCGCACCAGAGGATGAGAGCTGACTTCAACCCAACCTATACCGATCGCAAAAACAGGGTTAGGCATTGGTCACGAGCCATTAGTCCAGAACTGATGACCGACAACCAATGACTAATTGCCGATCGCTATTTTTCTGCTAATTTCACTTTGGTTGCCAAACCCAGCGATTGCAGCAATTGAATTGTCATCCAGGTGAAGTCGATTTCCCACCATTGGAGACCGTGGCGAGCCGAGTATTGAAAGGCGTGGTGGTTGTTGTGCCAGCCTTCGCCGTAGGTCAGCAGAGCCACCCACCAACAGTTCGTCGAGCGATCGCCCGACTCGTAGGTGCGGTAGCCGAATTTGTGGGTAGCGCTGTTCACCAGCCAAGTGCAGTGGAACACCACCACGATCCGCATAAACACACCCCAAACCACGAAAGACCAGCCGCCTAATAAATAAAGCAACACACCGAAGACAACTTGGATGGGGATAAAATATGCTTGGAGAAACTTGTATACTGGGTCGTCGCCGATGTCTTTAGTAAAGCGGGGGATTTCAACTCTGATCGGCAGATCCGAAAGCATCCAGCCCATGTGGCTCCACCAGAAGCCTTGATTGGAATCGTGGGGATCTGTTCCCGTGTCGGAATGTATGTGGTGTAACCGGTGCATTCCCACCCAGTCGATCGGGCCGCCTTCACAGGAAAGAGTACCGCAAATAACTAGAAAATACTCTAGCCATTTAGGTGTTTGAAAACTGCGGTGGGTGACGAGGCGGTGAAATCCGAGAGTAATTCCTAAACCACCGGTTACCCAATGCAGGAATACTGCTAGCCCGACCGCAGACCAGCTAAAATTACCCGGCAGCAAAGCAAATAAAGCACCGATGTGCAGAAAGGCCATAAAGCCTATGACAGGCCAATCAGGAGAAGTTTTTTTGGAAGTTGCAATCGTCATGAATATATTATGTTTACAAACTAGGGGCCGCATCTACGCCATAATGAACAGCGCGCACGCAAAGGGTGAGCGAGGTATAGATGAATAGCGTTTCACGGCTACAGGAAGCAGAACAGGCACTCTTTCAGATTTTTTCTGGTATTGACGCGACAGTCAAGCAAAATCTTCAACGAGTCTTAAAAGCTTTTCGCAGCCACCGGGTTGGAGTCCACCATTTTGCAGGGGTTACGGGTTACGGCCACGACGATTTGGGTCGGGAGACTTTGGACGGGGTGTTTGCCGAAGTAGTAGGCGCAGAGGCGGCGGCTGTCCGGGTACAGTTTGTTTCGGGTACTCACGCGATCGCCTGTGCTCTTTTTGGCATCCTGCGTCCTGGTGATGAAATGTTGGCAGTGGCTGGTTCTCCCTACGATACTTTAGAAGAAGTGATCGGCTTGCGCGGGCAAGGTCAAGGTTCACTGCTTGAGTTTGGCATTAGTTACCGTGAGTTGCCTCTCACTCGCGAAGGTAGTGTGGATTGGCAGGCATTGAGCTCTACTATTTCAGGAAAGACTCGCCTGGTTTTTATCCAGCGCTCTTGCGGCTATTCTTGGCGGTCGAGTTTGTCTATTTCTGAGATTGAAAAAATCGTCGCCATAGTCAAACATCAGAATCCTAGCACAATTTGCTTTGTTGATAATTGTTACGGGGAGTTTGTTGAGGATTGTGAACCTACTGCTGTCGGTGCGGATCTGATGGCTGGTTCTTTGATTAAAAATCCGGGGGGTACGATCGTCCCTGCAGGAGGTTACGTCGCTGGCAGGGCGGATCTGGTGTCGCAGGCAACTTGTCGCTTGACGGCGCCGGGAATCGGCAGCAGCGGCGGCGCAACTTTTGATTTGAATCGGTTGCTGTTTCAGGGTTTGTTTATGGCTCCCGGTGTTGTGGGGGAGGCGAAGAAGGGAAATCATTTGACTGCTTATGTTTTTTATAAGTTGGGTTATCGGGTGAATCCTATTCCTTTGGCGAGGCGCAGAGATGTGATTCAGGCGATCGAATTCGGTTCTGCTGAGAAGTTAATTGCTTTTTGTCGCGCGGTTCAGCAAAATTCTCCCGTCGGTTCCTATTTAGATCCGGTGCCGGCTCCGATGCCGGGCTACGAGAGTCAGTTGGTGATGGCTGGGGGTACTTTTATTGATGGGAGTACGTCGGAGTTTTCGGCTGACGGGCCTCTGCGTCCGCCTTACGTGGCTTTTTGTCAGGGGGGAAGTCATTGGACTCATGTATCGATCGCTCTTGAAGCTGCGATCGATGCTGTGGGCCCGGCTAAGTAAGTTGTAGGGGCGGTGCGGTACGGGGGCTCCCTGGGTTTGCACGGTGATTTTTGGGGATTTTTTGACCGCAGATGCAGGCAGATTGACGCTGATGAACGCAGATTATAATATCTCTCCGGGATCGGCTGCTGGGAGTTTGCTCGCCGGCGCGATCGCGCCGGAACCGGTACACAGGATCGCAGTTAAAATTAATATCGCTGTATTTGCGAGTTTACTCGGCATTTTTGAGTGCTTGAATATCGCTTTGCATAATTATGCTGACATTGCGCGAAATCTTGTCTATTTCCCAATCCCACCACCGAATGGATAATAGTTGTGCAACTTGACTATCGCTAAAACGCTGTTTGATTGGATGGGCGGGGTTTCCACCGACAACGGTATAAGCGGGAATGTCTTTTACTACAACGGATTTGGCTGCAATGACGGCACCGTCGCCGATTTTTACTCCGGGCATAATCATCGATTCATAGCCGATCCAAACATCATTGCCAATGACGGTATCGCCTTTACTTGGCAGTTCGATTAATAAATTCATGGCTGTTTCCCAACCATTCCCAAAAACAGGAAAAGGATAAGTTGAAATTCCGTCTATTTTGTGATTTGCACCGTTCATAATGAATTTTACGTTAGTCGCGATCGCACAAAATTTACCAATAATTAATCGCTCCTTTCCGTAGTTATAAAGTACATTTTTTTCAAAGTTTTCTGGCTCTATTGGATCGTCGTAATATGAGTAATCGCCGACGATAATGTTGGGGGATTTAATAAAGTTTTTGATGAAGCATACGCGCCGGTGATCGGCCATCGGATAAGGTCGGTTTGGATCGGGCCCCATTTCTGTCATAAGTTTCAATGCTTATTCGTTAAGCTGCTGGATTGATCTACTGTTAATTCGAGTGAGGTTTGCTTATGCTTCCCTAACATAGAGTAGTAGTGTTTGTCAAGGGGTGGGCGATAAATTTTGGATCGATCGCCCTGCAAGAAATGAGACAAAATGGTAAAAGCCAACATCCATCCGCGTTCCGAAGCGGTTAAAAATCCCAAATTAATATGAAAGAAGCGATCGCAGTGAGATAATTTATGAGAGTACGAACCTACGAAATCGGTGATACCCAACAAATTGTAAAACTTTTTTACGACACGGTACACGAAGTAAACATCCGCGATTACACACAAGCACAAGTAGATGCTTGGGCGCCAGCAGATATGGATATCGAACGTTGGACTAAAAGTTTAAGCAGTAAATTTACTTTCGTAGCAGAAGAGGGTGAGAAAATTGCAGGTTTTGGGGAATTAGAAGCAAGCGGCCATATCGATCGCTTTTACTGTCATCAAGATTTTCAAAGGCAAGGAGTCGGCAGGCTAATTTTAAAACAAATTGAGTCAAAAGCCAAAGACTTAGGAATTAACAAGTTATTTACCGAAGCCAGCATTACAGCTAGACCTTTTTTTGAAAGCCAGGGATTTATTGCGATCGGAAAACAAGAAGTAGAACGCAGAGGACAAAAACTTATCAACTTTCCCATGGAAAAAAATATATAAACAACGATTTGTGTAAAATTAGATCGAAGAGTTTTACGGAGGAGTTGCGATGGTGACGGAAGCTACAAATGTGGTGGGCGGAAAGTTAGAGACTTGCTGCACGTCGCCGATGACGGGCTATTATCGAGACGGCAAATGCAATACAGGTGGTGGCGACTTTGGGGCTCACACTGTTTGTGCTCAACTGACAGAAGAGTTTTTGCAATTCACTAAATCGAAGGGAAATGATTTGAGCACTCCGGTTCCCGAATTTAATTTCCCCGGTTTGAAGCCTGGGGATTGCTGGTGTTTGTGCGCCTCTCGCTGGAAGGAAGCAATGGATGCAGGAGTTGCGCCGCCTGTGGTTTTGGCTGCGACTCACGCCTTGACTTTGGAATACGTTTCTTTGGATGAATTGAAGCAGCACGCTGCTGATTTGTAGGAGGATGTTGCTGTGCGATCGCTTTTAGTCAATAAGGGCGATCGTCTTTTTGTGATGAACATCAAGTCAATGGATTTGAGATTTGAGATCGATCGCTACTCAAATATTTAAGTGCGATCTCCTCGTCATTTCGAGGTTTTACTATTAGATTAGATGAATTTACGGCTTTACTCGATCCTGATTCTCAATTAAATTTGGTGTCCGCGGTGCAGCGTTTGGTCAAAAATTGCGGGCTGACGGCTTTGTGGGTGACTCACCGTTTGGATGAGTTGAATTATCGCGATCGGGCTTTTTTGTTGGAGAAGTGTGAAGTGCTCGATCGGGGCGATCCACCAGGGTTAAAGCAGCGGTTGATGCAAATTTAGGAAGTTTAGCGGCTGAAGTTTAGCCAGAATTAGCGATCGCATTTCATCGGACGTGATATTAAAGGTAAAACAAGGATGACTAACAGGACTTAGACAAAAACTGAAACCATTTTGGATTCAAACGCAGATAGAGAAATACTTTGAACTCAAAAAACATGAATCTAGTTATACAAAGGGTTTCAGACATTTTTAGGTTATCGATTTCTTTCCATTCCCTAGAGGGGGTTTCAGCTTTTAAAGGGGCTGGAAAATGTTTAAGTCCCACTAAAAAGCAGGCTGTGTAAGTCTTCTTCCTTCTTTCTTCTTCCTTCTTTCTTCTTTCTTCTTCCTTCTTCCTTCTTCCTGACATCCATTACATACGTTACATCCGTTACAGAATCCGTTGCCGAACTTTCTTGTACTTAACGATCGCGATCCCCATACTGTATAATCCTGTCAAGGCTATTTTGAGCCCCCAAAGCCACTATTAAACAAAAAAACTTCTATTTTTCCTTATGTTAGACGCTAAAACTCTATTTCAAGAAAGCTACTATCTGGCGAAAAACTCAGAGGTAGCCGCCGCTGTAGCCAAAGGGAACTTCCAAAACGGATTTGAACACTTTAGCAAATTTGGTCAATTTGAGGGCCGAAACCCTAGCGCCCTATTCGATACTAATTATTATCTCCTAAATAACCCTGATGTCGCTGCCGCTGTCAATAGCGAAGCTACGACAGCATTACAACACTTCATTAATTTTGGAGAATCTGAAGGCCGCAATCCTAGCCCATTCTATAACAACAGCTATTATCTAGGGAAAAATCCCGATGTTGCTGCGGCTGTCGATCGCAATGAAATTACTGGCATCGGTCACTTCATCCAATTTGGTCAATCGGAAAACCGCAGTCCCAGCCCTTTGTATAACGATAGCTATTATCTGGCAAAAAACCCCGGTATTACTGCCGCTGTTGAACGCGACGAACTCACTGGCATTGAACACTTTATCAAGTTTGGCGCTGCTGAAGGGCGAGATGTCACCCCATTTATTAAGTCTGGTGACTCAACCTTGCCAAATGGCGTTGCTTCTGGAGATACCACCCAAACTTCAACGGTTTTGTGGACTCGCAGCACAGCTCTTGGTAATGTTGTCTTTGAATACTCCACAGATCCAAACTTCAGTAACAGTCTCGGCACTCTCACAGAAACCGTCACCGATGTTACCGTACCCGTGAAAGCCGAACTGACGAATTTAAAGCCTGGTACTCAATATTTTTATCGAGTGCGTGATGCCGCTGGCACTTCAGCAGTTGGGCAATTCCGCACTGCTGCTGAGTTGGGAAATCGCCAGGGTTTACGATTTGGGGTAGCAGGCGACTGGCAAGGTCAACTTACTCCTTTCCCGGCGATCGCAAATGCGCCGGAACGCAATCTCGACTTTTTTGTTCGCCTCGGCGACTCCGCTTATCGAGAATCTGGGTCTAAAACCCCGTCCTTTAAGGACGGCTTTGCTAAAATATACATGGTCACAGACCCGC
>NZ_JAUBTO010000231.1:0-8254 GCF_036702495.1 Microcoleus sp. C2D2
TCTGGCTTTTCGCTCATCTGACTACATTACCATATTTTTGGGCTCTCTGCGGAACTATTTTTTACCTGAATCCTTACCTCACTTTTTCTCACCGACAGGGCGATCGGGCGTGGGTTATCAATTTAATAACCAGCTTTTAAAAGCTGTACTTACTCGAGGTAAATTATGGCTATTAATCATAACGTTCCGTATTTCAGTCAAGAAGATAACAATATTGAACCTTAGCGCACCTGCGGTCCTACGAGTGCAGCAATGTGCTTAAAGTATTTTAATGTTGCAGAGTTAGGTTCCTTCCGACAGTACGAAGATGACGTTAAAGCACGTTTTGATATACTGGGCATAGCTCACCGTTCTCCAGATGGAATCAAGAGCTTATTAGAAGGTTTAGCGTTAAGAGATAATTTGACCATGAAGGGAAGTCTCTCAGACATTACTCGCTCTCTTGATTCTGGTGAAATATGTATATTGCACGGCTTTTGGACAAATGCTGGTCACATTTTGGTTATTCGTGGTTATAGCGACAAGGGTGACTTTTTTGTCAACGATCCAGCAGGAGAATGTTTCTCTGATGGGTATCGTAAAAATTCACAACTTTCACCAGATAATAAAGGTGAAAATAAAGTATACAGTCGCAAGCCAAAGTGATGGAAATCTACTCCGAGATGTATGGGAAACCATTTCAGGCTGATTCAATGATATTGCCTCTATCTATAGTGCATTTTGATACTGCTGTCTTGTTTGGTGTCACGGGTGCTATTTTGTTTTTACAGGAACCATTAGGAGTTGGCGTTGATGGAATTTTTGGACCGCAAACTGAAAGTGGACTGCGAGCTAACAATAACAAAGAAACAGCCTTGATATTATCGATGGAAGAATTGCTTACCATCGCAGGAGAGTTATGGAAAACTCTTCCCAGGAAGTCTTTTTGGAGGGTTGGCTGAACCGTGCTAATGACTTGAGAGAGTTTATCACAGAGCTGTAGAGAAAAACTGAACTAAATTCGGCAAAAGGTCTGTCCGTTATATTGAGTCGCGATCGCATCTGCTTTTAAAGGCATAATGCTATCGCTCTCCAACTTGATTGTCAATACTAATTTTTTCCTACTGTAAAGAGGTTTTAAACTATGAACTTCCCGGCGATGTTGGATGTGGCTATTGGCTTGTTTTTCATTTACTTAATTCTCAGTCTTTTAGTTTCAGGCATTCAAGAATTAATTGCTACAGTTCTAGAATGGAGAGCTAAACAATTAAAAGAAGCCATCCAAATTATACTTGGTGACAATGAAGCAAATGATCCGTCCGCTAAACAAGCCCAAAAAATTGCTAATGACCTGTGGAATCATCCTCTGATTCGATCTCTGAATCAAAGAAAAATTCTTAGAGGTTCTGTCGGCCCTTCCTATATTTCTTCAAAAATGTTTGCTGCCACCTTGCTGGAAATTATCCAAACTGATTACGATTTTAACGCTTCAGGAACAATTGATGACATCGTAGAATCAATCAAGGAGAATAAAAAACTAGACCCAGAAATACAACGGCGGATTTATTCTATCGCTTTAATAGCTCAAAGGAAAGCTAGTGCTACTGAGATGGGAATTAAGTCTTTAGAAAAGGAGATAAAAATTTGGTTCGACCAGTCGATGGAGCGAGCATCTGGTGTCTACAATCGGAATGTTAAGGGGGTTACTTTTTTGATTGGCTTAGTAGTTACACTGGCGCTCAATGCTGATACATTCTACATCTTTAAAACCTTAAACAAAGATGCTGCTTTGCGCTCTAGTATCAATCAAGTTGCCACTAAAATTATTGCTGAAAATAAGGAGCCAAGTTTAGATAACATTAACAGCTATTTGGATATAACTATGCCTCTTGGCTGGTCTACAATGGAACAATTTAAAAAGCAAGTAAATCCCCGAGATTCTGCTAAAACTAAAGTTTGGGATTGGGTATTAGGAATCATCAAACTTATCTTTGGTTGGCTGTTGAGTGCTGGGGCCATAGCGATGGGTGCGCCCTTTTGGTTCGATCTGCTAGGTAAATTTATTAACGTCCGTAATGCTGGTCAAGTACCTGAATCAACATCTCAGGATAACCCTAGTTGAGCAAGGTTTGGTAAAAAGCTTTAGCGATCGCTCTCCTGTCACTACTCAAGTCAGCAAAGCCTTTGATTAGCTGTTAAATAGCGATCGCCCCTTGCTTCATTAACCTGTCATGCGATCGCATTTCGTCACCTATCCATCGTTTCACCAGACAACAGGAGATGCGGATCTCAGACAATAACTGGACTTAGGAATCACAACCAAAGAAACCAAACTAAAGAAACCGGGTTTTTGCCGTTTCTACTGGCTGTGACCAAGTATTCTCGCCAAAAACCCGGTTTCTGACCACCCGTAAACCAAAGAAACCGGGTTTTTTGACGTTTCTACTGGCCCTGACGCAGTATTCTCGTAAAAAAACCCGGTTTCTGACCACCCGTAAGTCCTAATAGCAATAGGGGCGGACTATATGCCCACCCCACAGTTGCTAGATATCACTTTGATATCTGACTTAAATTTTCAATACCCCCAGGGGAATTCGAATCCCCGTCGCATCCGTGAAAGGGATGTGTCCTAGGCCTCTAGACGATGGGGGCGCGTTGCGTTTGCTTGTGTTCCGCACCTTTATTACCTTAACTAATCTTTCCCAATCTGTCAACTACTTTGCGAAAGTTTTTTTTCTACTCGTCCGAAAGCTCGTCACAGTAGGCTTTGAGGATGGCGGCGCAATTGCCGATCGCCCCGAGATGAGCAATTTCAAAGCCGTGGGTGTTCTGGGTGGGGAAAGCCAAACAAGCGGCGCGGGCTACGTGGCCGAACTTCATGGCGATCGAAGCATCGCTCCCAAAACTGCTAATTACCGCCAACTGCACCTCTACATCGGCTGCTGCGGCTGCTGCGCGCAATTGGGCGTTCAATCCTTCATCGTAGACTCCGTAGCCGTCCTGAACCAGCAAAACCGGGTTTTCGCCGTCACGAATCGGGTATTCCGGTGCCAGAGGGCAAATTTCCAAAGCGATCAGCGCGTCCAACGGCTGGCGCTGCGTGAAATACAAAGCTCCGATCGCCCCAACCTCCTCCTTCGCCGACGCTACCAAATAAACATTCACCGCAGGCTCTTTCAAACATTCCGCCAGAGCCAGCAAAATCGCCACTGAAGCCTTGTTGTCCAGAGTGTAGCTCGCGATCCAGTCCTTCAACCGCAGCGGGCGCTTGCGGTGCTTTCCCACCACCATCCGCGTGCCCGGTCGAATTCCGGCCTCGGCTAATTCCTCGGCGGTACACTTAGTTTCGATCCAGGCATTTTCCCACTTTAAACAAACATCTTCCTGCTGAGCTTTCTGAGGAGATTCGTGAGAAACATGGCGGGAACCGAAGCTGAGAATGCCGCTAATTGTTTGCTTGTCTCCGAGCAAATCCACCACGCCTTCGCCGTAAACCCAAGGAAACGTGCCGCCCAATCTGCGGACTTCCACGCGGCCGCTCTCGCCTATTGTTTTAACTAGGGCGCCAATTTCGTCTTTGTGGGCGGTAATGGCGATCGACTTTTCGGGATTGCGACCCTTAATTAGGGCGATCGCATTGTCCGCGCGATCGAGCCAAGCATTCACTCCCAGGGCGGCGAATTTTTCCATCAACCGCTGGTTAATTTCCGATTCCGCACCGCTGGGTGAGTGCAGCATTACTAATTCTTCGATTGTTTGGAACAGGCGATCGAACTCTAACATTTTTGATGTTCGTTTTTAGGAGCGAATTTTGACATATATTAAAGCACATTTACCCACTATTTTCCGGCGGTACACCTAGTTTTAATTCAGGCATTTTCCCACTTGAAAGAAACATCTTCCTGCTGAGCTTTTTGAGGAGCGTAGGAATGAAGCAATTGGAGGCAGCAAAGGGCGATTGAGTAACAAGATTCATGCGAGCGCGTGGATGCGTTGGGCAATCCGTTGGGGTTTCACCTCGCCCCCGGACAAGCTGGTGACGCCAGAAGGAGCCGACCAACTGCAGCCATTACTGGTGGGGGATACACTGCTGGCTAACAAGGGCTATGATGCAGAGCGGGGCGTAATTGACCCCCTCAATGCCGAGGGGAAGAGCGCCATGATTTTACCTCGGCACCACCGCAAGATCCTGCGAACTTACGATACAGAATTGTACAAAGCCCGTCATTTGATTGAAAACTTTGCCGCCAAGCGGCTGCTGTATCCGGCAATCGCGATGCCCTATCACCCGTCAGGCGGTGAACTTTCCGGCGTGCGATTCTTCTCGCTGCTGGGGTCATCGGGTGGAATTGATGACACCCCCTAAATTAACTTGACAGTTCCGTAAACTAATATGCCTGACCTCTTGACTACCTTCTTTGCGAATAATTTCATTCCTCACGGGCATTGTTACCTCTGGAAACCGGGGTTAGTCTGGCTGCACTTAACGTCAGATGTAGTGACTACCCTCGCTTATTACTTGGTGGCGTTTGCCATTGTTTACTTTACGAATCAGCGTAAGGATCTGCCTGCCCATACGGTGACGTTGCTGGTGGGTTTCTTTTTTATCTTTGCCTTATGTGGCACAACCCACCTGATCGAAGTAGTGACACTTTGGCACCCCATCTACTGGGTTTCAGGACTGATCAAAGCGGTTACTGGTGCTTGGTCTTTCTATACGTTCACCTTTTTACTGATTCCCTTAATTCCAGTGGCGCTCGATGCGCCAAGTCCAGCCCAACTCGCCCTTACAAACCAGGAACTAGAGGAGAGCCGCCGCTGTATCCAGGCGATTAATGTCGAGCTAGAGCAACGGGTGCAGGAACGCACCGCCCAATTGGAAGCGTCTAATCGCACCAAAGACGAATTATTGATGCGCGAACAAATGATTCGGGCAGAGGCAGAGGGTGCCAACCGTGCCAAGGATGAGTTTCTCTCGATTCTTTCTCATGAACTCAGAACTCCTCTCAACGCCATCTTAGGATGGTCAGCGATGTTACGGCAGCGAACCCTGAGTGAGGAGAAAATCCTGCGGGCTTTGGAGACGATCGAGCGAAACGCCAAGTCTCAAGCCCAGCTAATCGAAGACATCCTCGATATTTCTCGCATCATTACGGGTAAACTGCGCCTCCAAGTCCGTCCAGTCAACCTCGTGCCCGTGATTGAATCTGCCATTGAGTCTGTACGCTTGGCCGCTGAGGCAAAATCAATTCGCCTGGAAAGCGTGCTCGATTCTCAAGCGGGTTTGCTCTTGGGTGATGCCAATCGGTTGCAGCAAGTTTTGTGGAATCTACTTTCTAACGCCCTCAAATTTACCCCTAAAGACGGGCGAGTCGAGATTCGTTTGGAGCGGGTTAATTCTCATGCTGAAATTACTGTCAGCGACACTGGACTCGGCATCAGCTCGGACTTTTTACCGTTTGTCTTCGATCGCTTCCGCCAGCACGACAGCACCACCACTCGCAGTTATGGGGGGTTGGGTTTAGGGTTAGCCATTGTGCGTCAATTAGTTGAATTGCATGGCGGGACTGTAACGGTAGTGAGTCCAGGGATAGGACAGGGGACGACCTTTACAGTCACACTGCCCGCGATGATTATCCCTCAACCACCGAGCGATCCAGAGCCATTAAACTCGATCGTGGAGGCGAAGCGGAGGGTTGAGGCGTCGCCGAGCCTTGAAGGCTTACAAATCTTAGTGGTAGATGACGAGGCTGACGCGCTAGAGTTGCTGAACACGATTCTGCAAAATAATGGTGCTGAGGTCATCGCTGTTGCTTCGGTCAAGCAGGCGTTGACCGTTCTCGAAACCGCAACGGATCGCAGCCCCCATGTTTTAGTGAGCGATATTGGGATGCCGGATGAGGATGGCTACTCCCTGATCCGCAAGTTGCGGCAACTTGAAGCGCAGCGGGGCGGTCGGCTACCCGCGATCGCGCTGACGGCCTATGCCGGGAGTGACGATCGTCGGCAGGCACTATTAGCAGGTTTTCAGATGCATGTGACCAAACCCGTAGATGCTGACGAGTTAGTGGCGGTGGTTGCCAGCCTCACCGGACGTACAAGCAGGTGCTAAAACCCTGCTGTATTGATCTCGTCCTTTTACTGCTTCTGTCGCAAAAACTGTTCGAGAACAAATGTCGCCTTTGAGAATAATTAATAATTGGGTTCTTGTCAGCTTGGGGAGAAGGCTAGCGGTTGTGCCGAACCCAGCTTGTGAGTGTCGTCTCCAGCACAAACCTCTGTTAACTTGATTCAGGCAACAGGTCTACTGCCTCAAGGATAGGAAGCACTCTTCCTTCATTATCGAGTAGAGCCTGCATGAGTCCTACATTCTCTAGGGCGCCAATTTCATATTTTTTGTCAGCGGTAATGCCGATCGACTTTTGCCGATTGCGGTCGGGAATTAGGGTTCCCGCATTGTTCGCACGATCGAGCCAAGCATTCACTCCCAGGGCGGCGAATTTTTCCATCAACCGCTGGTTAATTTCCGACACCGCACCGCTGGGAAAGGGGAGCATGACAAACTCTTCAATTGTTGGGAACAGTCGAGCGAACTCTAACATTTTTTATTCCCGTGTTTTGGAGCGCATTTTGACATATATTAAAGCATATTTACTCTAAAATTACTATTCTGCCCACCAAAAAATAACTTTATGTACTGATATATGGCCCCCCGAGCTACCCGATATAATAAGCCTAGTTTTTCAACAAAAAATCTCGCTTTTGATGTTTGCGCCCGCCATAAACTCGGTTTCCAAGCGTTGCAAAAAGTGAGTTAGTACCGAGAGGCATTTTCATCAGCTAACCTTATTTTAAAAGTTAAAAACTTCTCAAATTCTCGCTATGCTTTTCCATAAACTTCAGCAACTGGTGCATCGCAAAATTAGAGCAAAAAAGTTAGGAATAAAATTTAACAGAGTTGCTAGCTTTCAATTGCCCCAACAATTAATTGTCCGAGGAAAACGCCATCAAGTAAACGTGCCTTCAGAGAAAGGCATGAACGGAGAATTTATAGAAGTGCTTTTAGACGACTGCTACGGAGTCGAGCAATTATCTGAATCTCTGATGACAATTATTGATGTTGGAGCCAATGTCGGCTTATTTCCGATTGCTGCGAGGAACAGGTTTCCCCAGGCCGTAATTCACGCCTACGAAGCTAATCCCTACCTAGAAAATTACCTCAAACATCAATCTAAAATCGCCAATTTTACCTATTTTATGGAAGCAGTAGGAGACCGAGATGGTAAAGTAGTCCTTGACATTCGGGAAGTCTCGGGAAAAACCCGATCGACCGTTAGCGAAAGCGGCGACATACCGATGGTATCATTTCGCAGGGCGATCGAGCGAATTGGTGGCAGCGTTGATTTAGCAAAAGTAGACTGCGAAGGTGCAGAATGGCTGTTATTTAAAGATACAGAGATTTGGCAATTTGTGGAAAACCTTTCTTTAGAATATCACTTGTGGTATGGTCACACTCACGCCGAAACCCGACAAGTTATTCAAAACTTAGGATTTCGGATCAGAAAGCAAATACCAATAGATAAATGGTACGGCTCGATCTTAGCATCCCGAACCCGCAACCCTCAATGATATATAGCCTTTCTCAGTAACATGAGGTGCTCTCGCGGCCTCCGTGGGCATAGGGCATAGGGCATAGGGCATAGGGCATAGGGCATAGGGCATGGGGCATGGGGCATGGGGCATAGGGCATAGGGCATATCTCCCCACGCTTGAGAACCGCTATAGCAGATATTGAAGGAATAAGGAAGTTCGGCAACGGATTCGCTTGAGCGAGGATTTAACGGAGGTCAGTCAGAAGGTTTTAGTTATCTCTGGGGGGGTGACAAATCCAGCTATAAACCATGCCTTAGCCTGGTTGCAGCTCCCTCGTCCATGTCCATAAAAGTGACGCTTATTACGAGTTAACTTCCTTAACTCTTCTATTCGGCTGGGCTGATCCCGAGGCGTGGAAATAGACTGCCAGCAGGTAAAATAAAGAGAGCAGATGGGGAAAAAAATCAGCATAACTCCCGAAGAACAATTACGCCGATGGCTTGTATTCAGGAAATAGCGCACATCAAGAACAAAAATACAGATTCAGAAGATAAGGCGACCTTAGAAGGGCTTGAGAAAATAATAGACCTCTTGCAAAAGTCCTTTTCATAAATTTATGGGACGGGCAAGATGCCCATCCCACAAGAAAAAATAACTCTTGGGGGATGGGCATCTTGCCCGT
>NZ_JAUBTO010000232.1:0-8177 GCF_036702495.1 Microcoleus sp. C2D2
AAAGGTTTCATCCTATTTTACCTTTTTTTGTCTACCCCCTTGACAATTTGCACTTTTTCTTAACTTGTCACAAATGAAGTCATGGTGGGTTCACCAGTATTTATACTCATCGCAAAAGTGACACGCTCCCAGGGCGATCGGGCTTCAGAGGATGGGAGGTGTGGGAAGGGCGATCGGCAAAAATAATATTTACCTCAGAGTTTATTTTTGTGGCAGTAAGCTTTCTCCAAGCTTTTTCAGTCGAGGATAGAGTGAGGAAGCCTTCTTTTTAAGCTTGGCTGCATCTTGAGGTTTCTGATTCATGCCAACATGAGCAATATCATTACGCAATTCAGTCATTTTACTCCAGACACTAGCAAGTTCACCTGCTTCTGACAAAGCTGCAAACTTTTCATTGCAACGGCTATCAAGAGGAGGACGAGGATCAGGTTTATTCTTTTCAACTGCATTATTGAGAGCAGCTTCTACATACTTGCGACCTTTTGGATGATCGAACATGGGTTCACCAAATTGCAGCGCTAAGATCGAAACCAACCACTCACGTGCTAAAGTAACTGCTTGTACCAATTGATTTCGGTCAATGTACCATTTAATCATCTGAAATTGTAGTCGCAGATTCTCAGTAAAAGTTGCTTCATCTGTGGGAGCTCCGAGAGCAAATTGTCCGTACTCTTGAACCACCTTGTCTGATAAAAGTGAAAACGGTTTAGCTCTATCGGCAAAACTCGGTGCAGCTTGTTGGAGGATTTGTTCTAACTCAGTAGCCAATCGCATCGTCTCAATTGGTCTAGTTACACTTAAAGCTAGGGAAATATTTTCAATTGCTTCAGCCGATTTTTTAAGATTATCTTTAATGGGTCTGCTAGATGGAATGTCGCGCAGTTCAATACTGGATGGGATGGCACTTTTAAGTAAACTAGCTAGTGCTTGTCCGTCTCCTATTTTGACAAATTGATTAGTGGCTGTAATCCAATCAATCATTGACACAAATTCAGATAGGTCAATGACCGGCGCTGGTACGTTATTTTTGCTATCGCTTAACTCAGGAGCACCATAGTAAATAGCTGCAATTGTTACGTTTTTAGCCGCTTTGAGGTAAGCAGCGAATAAAAAGACGAGAAAAGGGAGCGATCGGAGTCCGTGAGTAATATCAAAAATTACGCGATCGTCTTCATCAACATATTGAGTGATGATTTTAAAAGTTTCCCACATTTCCTCCGTAGTTCTACCAGTTGGGATATCAATCGGCTTGATACGCGCATCTCCTAGTGCTTCTAATAGAGGCCAAGTAGTTGCTTTTGCTTCTTCTGTGACGCACACTAACATAGTGTCATATTCACAAAACTGGTGCAGTGCTTCAGCAAATACTTGACCCTTGTAGGTGCGATTGCTATGGCTGTAAATAGTTTCTCTTGGATATTTACCTAAAAATGTAATGATTTTTGTTTGACTCATTAATAATCTCCTTAATCTAGTTTTACAAGTGTTTGACCCATTCCTAAACGGGTTTTAATTCCCGTACCTGAATAGTGACTGTATTGAACCAGCAAATTAGCAACATTAGCCAGCAAGGAATCAGTGCGGTAAGGAATTTGCAGCGTTACTTGACCAACAAACCCGTTTACATATCCTCTCGGCAACTGGTGCGATCGCGTTTGAATCTTGTGGTGTTTTAATAAAACAGCCTGACTCAAATAAGCGATTAATTCATCACTCCCCAAATAAACAGGAGCAAAGTGATTCCACCTTTCTAACCAACTGCGAAACATCTGATTGGGAACGGGTAAAGCTAAGTGCGCCGAACCTTGTGCGAAAGCAGTCGGAGTTGTAAATTTAAGGTCGAAGCGGCGGACTGGTTCTGGTTCATTGGCTACAAGTTCTGTGTAAAGTTGTTCGTAGCTGGTGATTTCATCTTCTCGATTAATTATATCAAATTTAGCACCTAGAAATTCGAGAGATGGTGAGAGATTCAGGGAGGCGATCGCTTTTGCAGCATTTTCCTGCAAGCCAGACAAAGACAAGGTATAAAACTCATCTGGTGTAAACGTCTGAAAATCTTTTGAAACTTGGTAGAAACCCTGAATTCCTGAAAAACTTACAGAAGGTACAGCCTCACTCCCGACTTCTAAGTCTAATCGGCGATGCAACTCCTTCACCAATTCTAAATGGTAGGCGCGCGGCAAAAGAGCGGGTTCGGATACAGTTAATGTCCAGGTAGAACGAATTAGCATGGCTTAAACTTTACCCATCCAGGTACATATTTGATATCGCCCTTACGATCTACAACAGTTCGCCGCGATTTTGGTGCTTCAAAACCCGGTGCTTTGCTTCCGCAAGTATCACGGATTTCTGCTACCAATTTCTCATCAAGACATAAACTAACCGTAGTTCCCAACATTCCGCTTGCCCAACCAACCCTTAAGCTATAAGGGCACTCAGTCGGTTCGTATAGTTCCTGAATATAGCTGAAATTTAAGTCTTTACCTTGAGAGCGATTATTTTTGATATCCTCCCAATAATCATGTTCAGCATCCCATTGCTCTTGAGCGAAATCTCTACAAATTTTCAGCAATTCATCCAGATTTTTAAACGGTATTTTCATTCCTTCGCTATGAGTGAACCATTGCAGCATTTCCGTATCCAGACTGATGGTAAATTCAGTCTGCACGTTGCGAACCATTTCGGCATAAATGGAAGCGCGATATTTAGCTTTATAATCTGGGAAGCGGCTGGAGACAATGACTTCAGCAACTATAGGTAAGTTAAAAAATACATTTTTTCCTTGCTTAGTGACTTTTTTTAATTCTAGCAAAGGCTGAGAATCGGTGACTTTAATGGCTCGCATGAAGTCCGTGTTAGGCCCAATTTTGCTTTTGACCGATCGCCCTTGATATGAGAACTCAAAATCAGTAAATAAACTATCCATGAATAGTTCATCATCTAAAAATTTTTGTTTGTGTTTATTTGCGACTTCTCCTGTACCAAGTTTTTCTCGCAATTGGATTTCTATGACACTAAGGCTGGCCGATTCTGGTAGTTGATATTTGTTTTCATGTTTGAGGAGGTGGTAAGCGATCGCAGTTCTAATTGCCCCTTTAATCGACGAACCGGGAATATACAATTGTCCCATGCCGTTGCGAATCATCGGACGCAAATCTGTCACCGGATTTTCAGTCCATTTATGACTGACAGCAATTTCAGGAAAAATGCGATCGCCATCTTCACCTGTAGCATTCCACCATTGATCGCCGAAGACATCTTCAAGCAATTTAGTAATATTTTTAGACTCTTCAATAGTACGAATATAATCGTCCAATCGACCCCCTTGATACAGCACTTTTGCTAAAGCTTCCCGATCTGGGAGATAAACCCTTTTAGATGTCTGGACATATTCAAAAGGATTCAAGCGCGAGACTTCTGAGCCGATATGTAAAATAGGACTTGTTAGCTGAATCCGCTTTGATTCGGAAGCTTCAGGTTTTTTGATGGCAAGGTGAGAAGTAGCAGTCATGATATTTATTCACTCTTGACTTTGATAGGAAGACTCAAACTAATGCCGCTGCGATAAATTGGATGATTCGTAAATCCTAACGGGGTTACATCAGCTAGTTTGCCGATCGGTTCAGAGGAAAAAACCGAACCTTCAGCAAACATTCTAATTGACTTGCGACGTAACTGATACCCAGAAGGAGAAGAGGATACCCAACCGCCTCTTTCTATAATTTCATAACTTGCTTTTTTATCTGCGATCGCCTCGTTCAGTTTTTGTTCGTCATTTGTCCAAAACAAACTCATAAGAGTGTAGTAACTGTTGTCCTTAAAATCTACTACTTGTTGCCAAGTCGGAGATAAAGAATCCCACTTAGCTTTAAACTGTCCGCTTCCGCTAGAACGTTCGCCACCTAAACCTTCATCTCCCAGCCACTTCAAGACAGCTTTTAGGTCATGTTCCAAGGTTTTATTGACGCAGGGAAAGTGGATGAGAAAATATAAGCCTGAATGGGCTTGGCTATCTTGTTGAAATTGTACGATGCCTGTGTGATAAAAGTTAGTTGCTCTAGTTACTCTGTCTATCGCGACTTTGGGCAGCGGTCTCTTTTTGTAACAGGTTCCGTAAGCAAATGCTCTCGCTTGATTTAAGTTTCCCTGACTTTTGCCATCATTAGTATAAGTAATGAGTTCGTCGCTATCTGCAAACCCTTCGCCCTGATACCACCGCTGCCAAATTTCCAAAGGCAAGTAATTGAGTTTCTTCTTGTAAGTCTTAAAAAAATTCAAATCGTCATCTGGGTAATTCCAGGGAAATCGGAGCGGTTTCGGCAAATAGTAGGTAATTTTATCTGCTATTTGCTGATAGATAAAAGTAGAAATTATGCAAAATGGTGGCTGGTTTTTCCGATCGCAAAACTGTTGCAACAATTCGGAAACTGCCTGAGATCCAAACATTCGAGCATACACAGCAATCAACGCACTAAATAGCGTATCCGATCGCACTCGTTCGCTAGTTTCCTCAATCCCAATACCTAATTCTCCGAAGTGTGCAGTCCCTAAAAATTGTAGTCGCACAAGTTTCCAGACGCTCATTTTGTTTCTCCTGTCAATTTTTTTTGTTGAATGCTGTCACTCAACGTGCCAAAGTTTTTGAGAAGTGCTGAGGTATCCTCTGGTTCCAGGATGGGAGCTCGAAAGTCAACACCATCTTCTGTTATCCGCCGATATTGATCCAAGTCGCGCCAGAAACACTTGAAGTTTTCAAACCGGACTTTTCCGTAACCCCGCGATCCGTGTCCCCCCAAAGCATCATCTTCGAGGAGGGAAAGCCCGATCGCGATATTCTGCAAATCCTCTATAGCTTGAGTGACATTATCGGCGCGATCGCCATCAGCTTCGACAGTATAAACTAACTCAAACTTGAATTTTGCACCTCTGGGAACTCGTTCGACTTGGCGGGGATTAGCAGCAGCAGTTACGCGATCGATACCGTTCTCAAATTTCCACTCAGTCATGTAAAGTCCGGTATCTACCCGCTTAAGTTTCTCGGCAGATTCATCGATCAAATGACAATCGCGTACAATCAATCGTGCCGGAGAATTGCGGCCTTTTTTCACCTGGCTGTGTTCCACACCATTTATAGTGCGAGTAACAAAACTACCGTTGCTTTTGCTTTCTACTCGCTCCAAACCTTCGGCTTGTGCCCGTGAAGTTTCAACCCAAAAATTAGAGCCGCCAGTAGAGCCAAACAACCGACTAATAGGACAAGTCAGCGCACCTTGATAACAAATCGGCTGTTGGTTAATTTCACTGTATCCATCCACCAGATCGTCGCTTTCATAACGATAAGTATTGCTCCCTCCTGCTCGATTCAAAGGTTTATTGTGAAACCGCTCCAAAATAGAGCGCAATTTGCCTTTAATTGAAGAGCCGGGAAGGTATGGAAACTGGGTAATAGGGTCACGGACAACGGCTTTATCTAGACCGCCGATGTCGAGTTTTTCTCCACCACCACCAATGTGCATTCCTGTCTCTAATAGCAAGGTGCTTTCCAGGCGAAATTTACCGAGTAGTTGTTTGTGTTGTAGCATGATTAATTATCTTTTCCTCCGGCTGCTTTATGGTAAGCAATGATAGATTCAATTAATTGAACCAGGCGATAGAAATCTGGTGAATCTTTAACTTTGTCGATCGCTTCTGAAATCACGTCGCTCAGTGGCTTAACAGGATTGCTGCCACGATCTTGTTGCCGAATTGCAGCATAAGCTAACTTTGGCTTTAGTAAAAACAGCTCATCCTCAATGACAGAAAAACTCTCTTCTTTATCTTGAGCAAGTTTGACTTTCAGACGTTTAACAGCATCCAAAAACTTGCGAATTTGGTTAGTTTTTAATCCTTGCTCCTTGAGATATGTACCTAGTAACTCTGCCTCCTTAACCAATTGGCGAATTTTGTAATTTCGCAACTGGCCATCCTTTAAACTGCGGATAGTTTGGATCATTTGTTGGTCAGCAGGCAAATGAGTTTGTTGCCCCTGAAGCGATCTCGGTTCCTGTCTGGCGATGGGCTTATTAGCTGGGTTTGTCATCGTTTTTAGCGCGGTTTAGTAGTTCAATCCAAGTTGCGATAGCTCCGAAATAAGGTGCATTGTACGGACTCATCAGAGATTTTCGTACAGGTTTAAGTTCATCACTTTTCCGAACGTCTTCAGGCAATCGCGCTATGGTGTAAGCTATTTGAGGTAGGTGCAAATAATATTGAATATCTTGCTCCTCATTTTCATAATCAACTTTTCTCCTTTTAGTTTGTATCTCCTCAATCATTTGCTCTTGCATTTGAGATGTGAGTAAAAGATTCCGTACAAAACTGCGAGAGTAACTTTCCTCCAATTGATCTAGGAACTTTTCGACAAAAGGCAAGACACCAAATAAACTCAGCGTTCCCTCTGTTCCCAAATGTTCTTGAGTTTTAGAGTCAATCTCTTCGATATCTGCTAGTTTAATATCTCTTGCTCCCAACCACTCGCTCCACTTGAAGACTTTGTTATCAAATAATCCAAAACTGTCGCGACCATTATCTTTAGCAGCATCCTCAGCTTTTTCTGCTAACTTTGCAGCTTGATATAGTGGAAACTTTTCTTTTTCGATACTAATGCCACCCGACAAAGTAATATCTGGGTTATTCCCTGTATAAGCGCGAAAACTTTGATAGACATCAAAAGCAAAATCAACATTTTCATTCCAAGAACCGCTGACAAATAAATCATCACCTCCTGCATAAATAAATAATAAATTTTGTCGTACCTCGTTGTTTAAAACAATAGCACTATCGGGGAGATTAGCTAGACGGTTTTTTGCCAAACTGTTGAGATAGACTTTAAAAAAGTAACTCATTTGGCGAGAAAGTCCAGCCAATCTCGGCAAGGTTTGATTTTCACCCAAACCCTCAGCAAAAATTCGCCCCAGTCTGTCTACATCCATCCGCAGATAGCCAACTCTAGAAATCCCCTTAGCTTTCTCGGCCATCTCATTCGCTCGGATGAAACCCAATTCTTCTTGGCTGAGCTGACCATAATTTCCTAAAAGTAACGGAACTATATTTTGAGTTTCAGCAGATCGATATTCTTGGAGATTCCAATTGTTGATAAGAAAAACATTTTTCTCCCCCTTAACTTCATCTATCTGCCCCCGCTCAGGTAGAAGGTAATAGTAAGCTTTAGGAAATGAAATGCTAAAAGCACTTGAGAGTCTTTGCTGAGGTAGATGCCTTTTTTGCTGTCGCACAACAGCCTCAACTTTAAAGAGTTTACCACCCAAGCGAAACATCCGGCGACAAGTTGAACAAGCCAGTACCGAATCAGGTCGCTCGGTATTTAAGTTTTCTAACTTCTTCACATCATCTCGATGACAAACTTGGCACTTGTCATAGCTACGACGCGGGCGAATAAAATAGTTTATCTCCTCAGCAAACTTCCGAGATTTCTGGGGAGTCAGTTTTTTCGTAACTGTTGACCAGTGCTTAGCAAAGTCTTTTTGACTGACATCTTTAACTGGAAATGTGATGTAGTCAAGAGCCAAAAAGACTTTGCCCTGAAAATTTCCTAGCAACCATTTGTTGAATTCTCTGTGGACTCTGTTTAAAACAAGTTTTGTGTCTTGAGTAGCAGCCGCTAATAAGTATAAATTACCGCCACCCGAATAAATAACGTTAGTACGGGGTAACTTTAACTCTTCCAAAAGCTGCTGAACAATTTCTTCAGTGACTAATTCCAAATAAAAACTTCGAGCGCGGAGAGATTTCAGCGCACCGTCAGAAGCAATGGTGTAAATAAACTTTTGAATTCCAGATAAGTCGCCAGCAATTAAAGTGATATCTTGCGCTGCGGGGTCATCTACTAAAGCACAAGCAACAGCCGCCGTCGATCGCACCATATCTATCAAAGCAATATTCCGCTCGCCAAAGCTGAGACAAGAAGCGTACTTCTCTAAAATCAGAGTTAGCAGTGATAAGTTTTGCCAGTCTTGTTCCCGAAGATTTTCTAAGTCTATTTTGAGATTTTTTTTATATTCTTCTAAATCGGGAGGTTCTGTTAATGGATAAGGAATTGATGGGTGCATCTCACTTTGGCAAATACATCAAATTGAAAGTTGACCGTTGAGATAAGCACAGCGAAGAGCAAGGATAGA
>NZ_JAUBTO010000233.1:0-8162 GCF_036702495.1 Microcoleus sp. C2D2
TAAGAAGGTTTTTTTAGTGATTTAGTAATGCACAAATTCACTTTTTTGTCAAATTAATTTAGATGCGTTTACCCTGGAATTGGAAGGGGTGCAAGTTCTAAGATTTTTGCCAACTGAGCTGCTGATAGATTTTGTATATTTATTTGTTGTAGTAATTCATCGGCAGCATGATATCCACACGCACTAATTATCTGAGATTCTGTCCGGGATTCGGATTTGGGTAAGGATGCGTCAGGGTGAAAAGCGATCGTTCCAGGCAGAATATCCGATAGGTTTTCTCCTCGCTCGCAGATATCTAATTGATTCAGTATCCACTCTGCATTCTTTTCCAGAAAATCAGATATAAAGTATTTCTCGAATGTTTTTTCAATAGTTCCTAATAATTGTGGGGTGATTTTTAAATCGCGATACGGTAAGTGTTTTATTCCACTGTTTTGAGATATAATTGTTTTCAAAACATGATGCAATCGGGTAGCAATATTCACTAATATTGAAGATAGGAGTTTACCTTCTCTACCTAGTTTGAGAGCGTATTGTTGGATGCGATCGCGGTCTCTCATAAGGACAATGTGTTTTCAGGTTGCCACATATATCGAATCAAGCAAGATTTAACCCGCCGACTATTAATGGTAAACTCCTCAAGGCGATCGGTGCTTGCTACAACCAACAAAAAGCTGTTTTGCGATCGAAATTACCGTCAGACAGAACAACTTATCAAAAAATTCACAAACTGACTCACAAGCTTGCATTGCCTCATGGATAACTACCTCCACAATGCAATTCGTTTATTATAGATTGTCTGGCAGCTAATCAGATCGAAGGCGATCGATAAAAACGATGGGTAGAAACAGTCGATCGATTTCAGCAGACAGCCCCATCGAAACTTTGTTGTTATACCAAATTCATAAAATATCGCTAAATATCTACCCCCTCAACTCCCCCGTTCGAGGGGAGGAGTTAGAACTGCCTCTGTAGCAGAAATTTATGAAATTGGTATTATTCCCCACCATTTTGTTTCAAAACCGCCTCAATTTCCGCCAGCTTTTGGCGCAAAACCTCCTGCAACTCCACCAGTTGTTCAACCTCAGCTTGCTCCAACACTTGCGGTGACAGCTTTTTCAAATTCCCGGCTGCCAACTTGACCTGCTTGAACGGGCGGGCTGCTCCTGGGAAATCATCCAGAGTGGAACTGATAATTTCTTGCACCAATTTACGAGTTTGAGTCACTGACAATTTATCGGCAATAACTTGATTAGTTGTTTTAACTCTAATCGGCAGCGCTTCTTCCTCTGGCAACACCAAATTTTTCGCAGAGAGTTTAGAAAGAACCATTGCATGAACCCCTTTAAGACCTGATTGCCTGATAGCAATTTTCAGGTCATCAGCCAAAGACAGCATCGGGAAAATGTTGGCATCTACGGAAGCGGGATTGAGCTGCAAATCCAACAGCGTCCCCAAGACGGCAAACTCTGCTTCATCCAAAGCTAAAGCAGTTAAACCCTGTTGCTGCTCGTCAGGTGTCGCCGTTACCAACTCAGAAACCGAGTTCATCCGCTTTTGCGCGTTCAAGCGCCGCACGACTGTTGAGAGAGTGCGGGGGATGTTTGCAGCTTCCAAACCAGTATTTTCAGACAACTCCCGCACGATAGCTTCCGCTTTGTCGAGAGGGTTGAGGTCTTCCCGGTGCAGGGAAGTCAGCAGTGCTTTGCGGTGCAAAGAGGCGGGTTCTGGAATAATCACAGCTTGTAAAGTTTGCCAGCCCAGCTTTTTAGCGCTGCGCCAGCGCCGCTCTCCATCGAATATCACCAAATCCCCCCGTTGAATCAAGATAATGGGTTGCAGTTGTCCGTCACTAGCGAGGGAACGGGACATTGACTCGATACTTTCCGGCAAAAATGTCTGTCTGGGTTGCTCTGGATTGGGCACAATTCGATCTAGCGAAATGGAGAGGATACCGCTTGCGGACTCTAATTGTTCTCGCAGGGCGGCCAGCGGATTTTCCAATTCGGTCGATCCTGATTTTCGCAGTTCTTCAATTTCTGCTTTGAGTTCCTGAATCTCGGATTCAGCTTCAGAGAGGTGCATTGACTGCTTGGCGGATGAAAAATAATTTCCCAAGTCGGGAGCTTTACGGGTGGCCATAGCGATTTTAGATTTTAAATTGGGGATTGGAAGAAGTCAGTTCATGGCTATAAGCCAAAAACGAAGGATTCGTTTTCGCCGGCGCAAGTTGTGACTGTGAATCAAACACTATTTCTTTTTTTTTCCTTTTTTGGCAATAGCCGGAGCAACTCCATTTCCCATTAAAGTAGCCAGGTGCTTAACAATTTCTTTGAAGTCGCCTAAAGCTGGGTGAAGCGGGCGATAAAGGTGTAATGGCAACCCTTGACCGCTGGCATTGACAAATTCTGCACTATCCCGAATAGGTGGAAAAACGCGGATATTCATCTGCTCTAGCTGGGCTGGCAAGGACTCTAAAAGTTGTCGGTGGACGGCTCGTTTAGTATCGTATTGGTTGGGTACAAACCCTAAGATTTCTGGTTGCGGCTTGAGGCGTAATTGTTTGCAGTGGTGGTAGTACCACTCCAGCAGGTGAGCTGCTCCTTGAATTGATTTTGGTTCGAGCTGTACGGGCACTATTATATGAGTGCAAGCAGTTAGTGCCATCAAGGGCAAGGGGCCGAGGGTAGCGGGGCAGTCGAAGATAATTAGGTCGTGATCCATTGGATAGTCGCTCAGGCAATCGCCTAGAAGATAAGCGCCACGCTTGTGCAGAACTAACTCGTCTGCTGTTTGCGTCAGCGTCATTCCGCCTTGACAAACGGTTATATTATTGGTGTGGGAACTCCAGCTAGGAGTAAGAGGCCAAGAGCCATTGAAGCTTTCTCGCATTATGGCGGACAGTGTGTGTTCTGGCTCTGGCGGATTTAGACCGCAAAAAAGGGTCAGGGAGCCTTGGGGGTCGAGATCCATAATGGCTACTTTCAAACCCCTTAACCCCAGTTCGTAGGCGAGGTGAACTGAAAGTGTGGTTTTGCCAGTGCCGCCAGCATTGCTGATGACTGCTAGTCGAATTTGCATGGTTTTGAATTAAGTAGATGATTTAAGTATGATATATCGAGAGTCGGCATCAGATATCGATATATGAGAGCATCACGGTAAACCACTGTTGGACCCCACGTTGAAACAGCAAGTTAATATTTAGTCCATTGAGCAGAATCTCGTCAAGTTTAGTACCAGACAAGACAGTTGAAAAGGATGTTCGTTCGATCGCTCGATTGAAACCGAACTTCATATATCAATATCTGAGCTACGTTATAACCGCCGAGTTAACTTGGAAAACCATCTTGGGATGATGCTTGTACAATCTACCGAAATGCATTCAAACTTCATATATCACTATCTGAGCTAAGCGAGCGCGATCCAACTTTCTCTTAAGAGATGTTAGCAGATGCCAGAACCGTTTCGCAGTGGGCAAGCAGCCATTGGTTTGAAAGCTTTACACGCTGTTCCTATTTTTGTCGAAGGTCAATTTTGGGGGATGGTGGCTTTTGACGACTGCCGGAAAGCAAAGCATCAAGGTTTCGCTGAACTGGCGATGCGTGAAAACGGCGACTGTTTGTATTGGTAGTGCCATTGAACGCGATCGTACCCAAGAAGCAATCCGGGAGTGCCTAACAAGAACGAGTCGCCGAACAAGAAGCGCAAAACCGTTTATTGGAGAATCGCGGGCGCCGAACTGGGAGGGGGTTTGAAGCTGTAAGTTAATATCTGTACAAACATACCCAATAAGACATAATCGTCCATATAATGTACTCAGTCAATAAAAGTAGAGTACATATATGGACGATTATGTCTTATAGCGAATTTTCCCTAGATGATATTAAAAATAAACTCGGGTTGACAATTCGAGAAGTCTCTGAAGTTATTACGGCTGTAGAACCGATCGAACCCAGTCAGCTTTTAAAGGAAACTTTAGCAGAAAATATTCCCTTAGCCTTGGGAATCGACACGGAAAAAGCGCGCTCTGAGATGATTGTCGCTCCGGTATTGATTGAACTCCGCAGGCGCTGCGATCGTCAAATCAGCCTCTTTTCCGGTACGGAATTCAATATCGATCGAGTCAAAGGACTCAACGGTGTCTGTGACTTTATGATTAGCCATTCACCAGAACAATTATCTTTAAACGCCCCTGTGTTTACACTTGTCGAAGCCAAGAATGACAATATCAAATCTGGAATTGCCCAGTGCATTGCTGAAATGTTGGCAGCCCAGATGTTTAATCTTCAAAAAAACAACAGTATTTCTTGTGTTTATGGTGCCGTTACAACCGGCAGTATTTGGAAGTTTATGAAACTCGAAAAAAGTACGGTTTATATTGAAACAACAGAGCATTTTATTGAAAATATTCAACTAATTCTAGGTATTTTAATGCAAATTGTTCAGTTGACTCGCCCAACCCTTCCGTGTTTATGAACTCCTGAAATTTTACAGTCTATGACTTCCTGATTTTGATAAAATAAAAGTCTGGGAAACCACACTAAATTCCAGTGGTTCGTGCAGCCGGAATGTTCCGAGTGTTGGGATTTTGATTGTATTCCCAGCATCCAGTAAAACTTTTCCGTTTATCGCACAAGCGACGCTCTGTTGAACGGTTGACTGGCTTCAGTTTTCTTCATGCTCTCTGGCCGAAATGGACTGCCGAAATTCATATATCGATATCTGAGGTACTGGTTCTAAACAGGGAGGTGGATTAAATAAAAAATTCTCTGGACAATACCGGATAATACCTCAGTTAACTTTGAGAACTGTCTTGGGATTTGGCGCTCGTACAATCTGCCGAAATGCACTTCTGAGTCAAATCGCTGATAATATCTAAGCTCATATTATCAACTAATTTAGTCAGAGCCGCAGCAAGAGGCTTCTGCGACAGGGGAATTCGCTCAATCAACAGCCTTACCGCTTGCTCGTCTCCACAAGCGGCTGCTTTATAAAGCTTCTTAATCGACTCCCTCGGCAACACAGATAGCGACTCAGAAGTCAGTTGCATAACAGGCTCATCCTGTTCGGACTTCCTAGACGACTCCTCTTCATAGATATAGCGAACTCCCAAATGAAGCGCCATCTTCTCAAAAATTACTGTTTCTCGGAACGGTTTGGCAACAAAGTCATCGAAGCCATTCGACAAAGCGAGTTTCTTGGTTTCAGCAAACGCATTAGCGCTCAAAGCAATAATTTTTGTATTGGAGCCGTCAGGCAGAGAACGAATTTTTCGAGCAGCTTGAAAGCCGTCTAAAAGCGGCATTTTCAAATCCATCCAAATTAAATCCGGCTTGTACTTTTGCCACAATTTAACAGCCTCAGTTCCGTTATCCGCAAACCACAAAAGAAAGCCGGCTGACTTCAATATCTGAGTTAGTAGCAACCGATTTGCCGACTCATCGTCCGCTACCAGAATGCGATAATTTTGTTGGTTGGGTGCCAGTCCATTCACTTGTTTTTGAGGCTGGATGTCACGGACTTCGCTCTGTGTTGCACGACTCACTTTAATGTAAAAACTGAAAACCGTTCCTTTCCCCACAGAACTTTTGACCTTGATATCGCCACCCATCAGCTTGACGAAAGAGCGGCTGATGGGCAATCCCAAGCCCGTTCCCGTTTGTGATTTCCTGCCAGTTGCTGTTTGCACGAACGGCTTGAACACACTGCTAAGCTCGTCAGGCGCAATACCAGGACCTGTATCCTTCACTGAGAACTGGAGAAAGAATTTGGGTAACGGTTTTTTTGCCAGTGGCTGAAGGCATTTTACAGTCAGCTTCACCCTACCCGCCTCAGTAAATTTAACAGCATTACCTAACAAATTAATCAAAACCTGACGCAGCTTGCTTTCATCAGTTCGGATGTATTGCGGCACATCAGAACTGCGTTCAAAAACAAGTTGCAAGCCCGACGACTGAGTTTTGAGCTGAAATAAAAGTTTTAAGTCATCGAGCAAACTGTACAAGTCAACAGCAGTTTCTTCGAGGGTGATTTGACCTGCTTCAATTTTGGACAGCGACAAAATATCGTTGATTAGTTTCAACAAATGCTCGCCGTTGCGATTGATAATATTTAAACTCGGCTGCTGTTCCGGGGCAGTTTGTTTGGAGCGGACAAGAAGGTGGGCAAAGCCGATAATAGCATTGAGAGGCGTTCTCAATTCGTGGCTCATGTTCGCCAGAAAGGTACTTTTAGCGCGATTGGCACTTTCGGCTGCAATTAGAGCTTGTTTTAGTTCAATAGTTTTCTGTGCAACTTGCCACTTTAAATCGCCAGAATATTCTTCTAACCGCTTGCGAGATGCTTTTAACTGGCCATTCATGCGCAAGAAAGCACAGGCTAGGGCTTCGAGTTCGGCAACACAGCTACCTGAAACTGTTGAGTCGAAGTCGCCACTAGCTATCGCCTCTGTTGCCGAAATTAACCGCAGCAGCCGCTGTTCTATTCTTAGGGAAATGGACAGCAAAAGGCAGATAGAAAGAACCAAAGCCAGCAGCACGAGCAAAATAGTGTTGCGGGTGTTGGCCTGAACTTTGCTCGTGAAGTCGGTTTCGGGTACAACTGCCACAATTAGCCAGTTTAAGCCTTTCGAGTTTTCACTCATGTCTGACTTGCAGCCAGTATAGTGAGTTGCTGGCAGTAAAGTTAAGATTTTGGCTGCTGTTAATAGCAGCGAGGCTGCCATAATGTTTAAGCAAATACTCTGTTGAAAGCTGGATTACTTTTTGTTGCAGAGCTTGGGTGCTTTCTCGCTGCCGTCCGTCAACAGAAATAGACGGTTTTGGTTCAGTTACCTCGTTCCGAGCAACTAAATGTCCCGAACGGTCTAAGATAAAGGCTTGACAGTTAGGGCTGATGTGGAAATCGTGCAAGTTGAATGTTGAGGTTGGGGTGGGAAAAGCAGGATTTGTTTTTTGTTGACGGAATATTGTTTTTGGAGAGTCTGACCCATTTCTTTTCCCATTTGGTTTGATTGTGACTCCGGCTGTTTGACTTGGGGGAAGTTGGTTTACCGAACCAGTTTGCATTTTTTTATAAGTCCCTTCTCCTTTCCCAACCCCAACCCCTTCTTTTAAGTAGTTGTCAAGGCGGTCAGAGATGCGGCTCGTTGCTTCGGACAATAGCTGTGCAACTAAGTCATTCATTGTCTGCCGCCCTGTTTGAAAAGAAAGCCATCCCGTTAGAGCTAGTAAGGTTGAAATTAGGAGAGCGTTGGGGACTGTAAGCACAACGCGCAGCGGGAGGGCAGACTTTTTTTGAATTGAGCTTTTTGGGCGGAACATTGGTTGAAAAAAGGGAGTGGGGAGTGGGGGGGAGTAGGGAGTGGGGAGAGGGGGAGAGGGGGAGAGGGAGAGAGTGGGAGATTAGAGGTGTGCAGTAAACAGCAAGCTGTTTGAATTTTCAGGTAGATTGCAGTTACATAATCCCTCATTTCTATTCAATTGGGTGAGTATATGTTAGATGTTGAAGCCCTCTAGTTTTTATCGGGTTGTTGCAAGTTTTCAAACTTCTCCCTTTCTCCCCTCTCCCCCGCTCCCCCACTCCCCATTCCCGTTACCTATTCCCGCAGCTCCGGCTCCAATCAAAAAGCAGAGCGACTTTTAAGAAGCCGAGTAGTTCGGGCTGTTGGCGGTTGTCGCTGTTGAAATCTTGTTCCAGGGTAGTTGAATTCTTCTCGTGCAATGCGGCTCAGCTCGACAATCACAGACAAGTCTACTCCGGCTCGTGCAGCAGCATCGGCTGCCGATAGATTCTGATTTCTTACCAGAGCTAAAAATTGTCGCACGCTGTAGACTACTGGGTCGCTGGCTGCTGTGTAGCCTTTTTGAATGGCAATCAGCAATCCTTTTTCAACATCTGATGCTGCGGGGGCGCGACCTCTATCAACGTTCACAGTCGGCTCCATTCTTGGGGTGACGGGAGTGATGCGAATTCCTAAGTGTTCTGGTTCTTTGTTGGTAGGAACGATGTTGAAGTTGTAAAGTCGCTGTTTCCCTTTTGAATCTACAGTTTTGATTGAGAGGTTGGTGATGGTAGCTGTGGTAGCTCATTACTCACAAGTTAAGCTAAAAGCACTATTGTCAATGAGTAAAATTACTCATCTTTTACCTGTTGACCCAATT
>NZ_JAUBTO010000234.1:0-4947 GCF_036702495.1 Microcoleus sp. C2D2
TAATTGGGTCAATAGGTAAAAGATGAGTAATTTTACTCATTGACAATAGTGCTTTTAGCTTAACTTGTGAGTAATGACGGTACTCTAACTCTGATATTTGTACTCTTATCCTTAGCAGGATACGACTTTACTGGCTGGATAGACGCATCAGGGCTTATAGATGTTTGTCTGATATTTTGTCTATCATTTGGTATTTATAAAAAAAGCCGGATCGCTGCTGTACTCATGCTGGTTTATTTTGCCTTCAATCAAGCTTGGATTGTAATCGTACTCAAAAGATTTCCAGCGATTATATCATGGCTTTTTCTCATCTTATTCTTAAGAGGTGTCCAAGGTACTTTTACTTATCGAAAACTATCAAAATCTTAGTTGACGGTACCCTGATGCTATGTTTGACGTTTAGCTGACACGCCTTGCAATTCCCGCTTAACTTTTCAACCTAAAACACGGCAGAAATACTCGCGGTACAAATTGCAGCGCGGCATTACATAATTGTTTTGCCGCCGGACAATTCCCATGCTGTGCAATTTGTAAATTTGCATTGAATCTAATTCAACTGGTTCGGCAGAATTCACAACTTTTTTCAAAGCCAAAGCTAATTCGGGATTGTGTTGCAGTATTTCTAAATGCTTCCGCAAATGACTGCTGTAAATTCCCGATTCTGATGCCGCATTTTCTAATAGCTGAGTTAATGATATTTGGCCACAACTAATCTCATACATTGCCAATCTTACTAAATAAGGATGCCCGCCGATCGCACTTATTAACTTTTGCAATTGCGTCTCATCCCACTCCAAGCCGTGCACGCGAGCTAAATCGTGAATTTGCGGCCTCTCAAACTCCAGCAACTCAATAGGCACCCCCGCATTAAACGGAGATTGATTCATGTCCAAAGGAATATAAACTTCGGTAGAATGCGCCATTACCAACCGCAGTTTTTTCCATATATCGGAAATCTTGGCTTTTTCGTGCCAGCTTCGCAGCATCCCCAAAAAGTCTTCAACTACTTCGGTGTAGGGAAATAGGCGATCGACTTCATCCAACCCCAAAACTACAGGGGCTGATGTTTCTGCCAGCAAATACTCTTCAAAGTAAACCGTACAGTTATCGTTGCTACCCAAAATATCTGTATCCCAATATTGGTTTAACTTGTTTTCTAACTTTAGCTGTCGGCTTACCATCAAACACAGCCAGCGCAGAAATTTATCCAAATTTGTTAAGATTCGTCGGTCTGCTGCACTCAAATCGATATAAACTGCGTGATAGTTTTCCCGATCGCCATGAGCTAAAATTCTGGTCATCAATGAAGTTTTGCCCATCATTTCTGGTGCTTTGATCTGAATCAGCGAACCGGGTTTCACAACTGTCTCGCAGCACAAGGATTCAATGTTGCAACGCTCTACATAAAAAGGAGAATCTAATGATACCGAACCTTCGGGGAATTGCAAATTTGCGGTCGGCTTCAGTGTGTGCGAGGGCGGATTTGTGTTAATAGATTGACGTAATTCTGGCGAGGCAAATCTCCTTAGAGCTTCTTTGAAATTTTTCTTAGTGATTTTTTCTCCTAAGGCTTCTGAAAGCTTGTGCCACAATTTGTTACCGACATCTTTGTTGAGGTATTCAGCACTGTAGCCGTAAGTTTTGGCGATTTCCTCGTAACTTTTGCCTTCCCAAGAACCTTGAAGGACTTTCATTTCGATGTCGCTGAGATATTTGCCGGTGTTTTGAGCAAAAATGCGATCGGCAGATTCTTTGGTTTGGCTCCAAGAGAAGTCTAATTCTGAGTTCATGGGCTCCCCCGGTGAGTAAGTATATACGTAAAGTATGCATACTTTTACAATAGATCTATTGTTATTGCATGGAAAAGTCACCCTGGGTTTTCCCTATTTTACCTGATTTAACCTGAGTTTTTACTGTCAGTCCTTGTTGAAATACCTGATTTTACTCCCCTGGTCGGTTTTATTCTGGGAAAATAAACTGGTTTAGAAGCAAGTGGATGGCCGATCGCCCGATCGCAATTATCATAGGACTTACGCAACTGGCAGACTGGAATCAAATTGTAGGGTGCCTCAGGGGAATTTCTAGGGCAATTATTGAGGATTTAAGGATAGTAGAGCACTTTATTAATGGTGACACGTGGCGAGAGTCCTATGTCGATCGCCTAACCAACAATAGCGGAACTTCGCAAACACCCGGGTATAAGGAGAAAAATTATGGCTGCTACGATTACCGTTAATAGCACAGATGACTCGAATAGCAGGAATGCCGTCCTCACCCTCAGAGAGGCAATTCTGGTTGCGAATGGCACTCTGGATGTTCCTGATTTGACAGTGGCAGAACAAGCACAGATTAACGGTACTGTGGGTACTGCGGCCGATCGCGATACGATCGCCTTTAATATCGGGGCGATCGGTTCTCAGCAATTAATTCAGCCTTTATCCGCACTGCCGCCGATCTCCGATCCAGCGATCGTCGATGGTTGGAGTCAAGGCGGCGCGGGCTATAACGGTTTGCCACTGGTGGAACTCAGCGGCAACCTCCCCGGATTTGGGATGGTCGGACTTGATATCACTGCTGGGAACAGTACCGTGCAAGGTTTAGCGATCGACAGATTTTACTCGGCAGGCATCCGCTTGCAAACCAATGGCGGCAACGAGATCCTCAGCAACCACATCGCCAGCGATACCACCAGCAGAGGGATCAGGATTGATGGCGTTCCAGATAATCGGATCGAGGGCAACTTAATCTTCGGCAAGACCACTATTCTTCCCGGTGTTGCCGGCATCGGCATCGAGATTTCCGGCATCGCTGCGCGCAACAACCAAATAATCGGCAACCGTATTGGCACTGATGTTACTGGTACTGTTGCGATCGGCAACAATGTTGGCATCAGCATCAAGAATGCGCCTGAAAACCTGATTCAGGACAACCTGATTTCTGGCAATAATGTAGGTAGTGACGGCGTTGGAATTGGGATAGCTGGTCCAACTGCCAGTCAAAATCGAGTTGTCGGCAACCTCATCGGCACTGATATCACGGGTAATGTAGCGCTAGGAAACGGTATCTATGGCATCGTTATTGGCAGCGCTTCTAACAATATTATCGGCGGAACGACGCCTCAAGAACGCAATATCATTTCTGGCAGCCAGTTTGCCGGTATTGCTTTTCTACAAGCGCAGGGTTCAACCGATCTACAAGCGCTTAGTCCAACCCCTGCACCTGCGACAAACCGAGTTGTCGGCAACTATATCGGCACAAATATCAGCGGTACTGCCGCTTTGGGAAATCCGATCGGCGTCCTTATCGGTGTTGGCGAAAGCAACATCATCGGTGGCACGACACCGCAAGAACGCAATGTCATTTCCGGCAATCAAATGGGCGTGTTATTGCTTAGCAACCAGGTAACTGGCAACCGCGTTATCGGCAATTATATCGGCACGCAAGCTGACGGCAGCACTCCTTTACCCAATACTTTGTACAGCAACGTCATAGCTCAAGATACAGGTGTGAATAACCGCATCGGTGGTACCGCAGCAGGGGAAGGAAATACGATCGCATTTAGCGGTAGCAGCGGTATTCAAGTGACCGGTGGCAACGGTTTGGCAATTTTAGGTAATTCTATCTTTTCTAATAATGCTTTAGGCATCGATCTCGATAACGATGCCGATGAACTAACTCTCGACGGCGTTACCCCAAACGATTTGGGAGACGGAGATACAGGCGGAAACGGCTTGCAAAATTTCCCGGTGTTAACCTCGGCAACTGCTAGCAACGGCAACATTACCCTTAGCGGCACTCTCAACAGCATTCCCAGTACGACTTTCCGCGTCGAATTTTTTGACAATACTGCCTTAGATCCCAGCGGTAACGGCGAAGGACAAACTTATCTCAACTTTGTTAATGTCACGACGGATGCTGCTGGCAATGCTAATTTTACATCGCCGCCCTTAACTGCAACAGGGGCGATCGTCACTACTGTTACTAACTTAGCAACTAACGAGACTTCGGAATTTTCTCAACCTTCCCCTGGCTTACTGCAATTTAGCAATCCCGCTTACACGGTGAATGAAAACGGCACAGTTGTAGGTACTGCAATTACCGTCAATCGCATCGGTGGTAATAAAGGTGCTGTTGGGGCAACGCTGACGCTGACGGATGGTACTGCTGTTGCTGCTGACTACACCAATACGCCGATCGCGATTAACTTTGCCGCGGGCGATACGACACCAAAAATTGTTACTATTCCGATCGCCGATGACGCGATCGACGAAGCTGACGAAACGGTTAATTTATCTCTAACTAATCCCACGGGAAATGCTACAGTTGGCGATCTATACAACAATGCAGTTTTGACAATTGCAGATAACGATAACCCTCCAACTGTCAGCATCGCCCCCGCCACGATCGACCAAGCGGAAGGCAATACAGGCACAACTACCTACAACTACACCGTTAGCCTCTCCAATGCTTCTGGTTTGCCCATTACTGTTAACTACAAGACAGATGACGGTACTGCTGCTACGGGCGATTTCGACTACGAAGATAATGACGGTAATCTCATCTTTAATTCGTCAGAAGCGCTAACAAAAACGATCGCTGTAATTGTTAACGGCGACAACAAATTCGAGGCGAATGAAACTTTCAGCGTTACCCTCAACAACGCCACCAACGCCACCGTCAATCCCGCCGCCAACCAAAGTACGGGCATCATTCTCAATGATGATAGTGATGACCCTAATCCCACTCCAACTCCGACACCAACTCCGACACCAACTCCGACAGAAACGCCAACACCAACGCCAACTCCGACAGAAACGCCAACTCCGACAGAAACGCCGACACCAACGCCAACTCCGACACCAATTCCGACAGAAACGCCGACACCAACGCCAACTCCGACACCAATTCCGACTGAAACGCCGACACCAACGCCAACTCCGACACCGA
>NZ_JAUBTO010000234.1:5047-8142 GCF_036702495.1 Microcoleus sp. C2D2
TTCCGACTGAAACGCCAACGCCAACTCCGACACCGATTCCGACTGAAACGCCAACGCCAACTCCGACACCGATTCCGACTGAAACGCCAACGCCAACTCCGACACCGATTCCGCCAGAAACGCCAACGCCAACTCCAACACCGATTCCGCCAGAAACGCCAACGCCAACTCCGACACCGATTCCGACTGAAACGCCAACTCCGACACCGACAGAAATTCCGACAGAAGATTGCCTTTGTAACTCTCTATCCCTCCCAAATCTCAACCAACCCAATCCTGTAGAAAAGGTAGTTGTGAATAGTACGATCGATCTACCCGTCACAGGTACTGCTAGCAATGAGAGATTCGACGGCAGCAGCAGCGAGGATTATTTCCCGGCAAAGGAAGGTAACGATAACCTGTTTGGCGGCGAAGGAAATGACTTTTTAAACGGTAACGAAGGCAACGACTTTATCTCTGGTGGAACCGAAGATGACTTGCTTTTTGGTGGCAAGAATCAAGACATTATTCTTGGTAATGAAGGAAGAGATACATTATGTGGGAATCGAGGAGAAGATTCGCTCAATGGTGGAGAAGATAGCGACTTCATTCACGGCAACGAAGACTCGGATTTTTTAGAGGGGGGCAAAGGAAACGATTTATTATTGGGAGGTAAGGATAGAGATTTAATTTTAGGCGGTGAAGGCAACGATACTCTGTTGGGAAATGTAGGTGACGATACTGCCTGTGGTGGCGGTGGCAACGATTACTTGCTGGGTAATGAAAATAACGACCTACTTGATGGCTGTGAAGGAAATGATACGATTTGGGGAGGAAAAGACAATGATACAATATTTGGGGGAGCGGGAGACGACTTTTTAAGCGGCGATTTGGGAGATGATTTTTTAATGGGAGGAAGTGGGAACGATCGTTTTCTGCTTGGGGCCGATTCAGGGATGGATATCATTCGAGATTTTGAACCCGGAAAAGATGCGATCGCCCTTACTAGAGGTTTGACTTCTTCTCAACTGTCAATTACTCAATCCAACAGCGACACCTTAATCCGCTTGACAGCAACAGGTCAAATTCTAGCCACTCTCAATAACGTATCTGTTACTCAAATCGAGCTGACAGACTTGAACCCACCTACATTTTTAAACAGGAGTTTTTTCTGATGAATGTTAGGGGCGATCGCCAAAGAATCAAGAGACTTTTCTACACAAGTTTGACCTTAATTCCAGCTATCCTCTTAGGAGGCTTGGGAAAGCTTTCCGCGTCCAACAACTACACAGCTTTAGCGCAAGAAAACATCCCCGTTACTGGTACTGACGACGCGCGACTCCAGCCTCTAAAGCAATCCCTGACAGAATTCATGCGCCACCGCTGCGTCGGTGCGGCCGTACTGGGTGTTTCTGTTAAAGGTAAACCCGTCGGTGTTTGGGGTTTCGGCCGCATGAAAGGCAGACCTACTAATAACTGGGATCCGGCTTGTGGCGACGATATGCAGGCTCCTCTGGCGGCGATCGTACCCGCAGATACCCCCATGCGTATGGGCAGTATCAGCAAGCCTGTTACCTTTGCAATGGTGCGGTGGGCGCTTAAACAGACGGCGCGCGATCGGGCCGGTTTAGAACTGACTGACGACCAAATTGAAGGGATGAAATTGTTCGACCCCCAGCATTATCCGCCGCTAATTCCCGGTTTGAACAAGCAATATCCAGTAGCGATTATCCCTGAAAAATTGCACGCCGTATTTTCGGGAAAAGTCAAATTTCCCGTTCCCGTGAAAGACAGCAAGTGTGCCAATCTTAACTCAGGATTTGCAGACAAACAGTGGCAAAACGTCACCCTCGGACATTTTTTGTCGCACAGATCGGGACTTCAGCGCAGCGCGCCCAGATATGAAGATGTCATCGCAAATTTGCCTGTGCTTCGCAATCTAAAAACCCCAGCTAATTTTCAATCACAAGAACAGTTACTTGTCAATGAGTGGGGCTACAAATCTATCAGTTCTGCTAAAAATCAACTCGGCATTTCTCCTAGCGCCGGCTATTTTTTGCCAAGTCCTACTTTAGCAGAAACTATGCAGATTTTGGCAGGGCGATGTCTTCAGTATCCGATCGGTCAATATCACTATTCCAATACCAGTCCGGCATTTCCTACGATTATTTTGGAGCAGCTTGTGGCTGACGGCAGATATGCTGCTAAGATGGGTAAACCAGAAACTCATCAAGGTTCGGCTTTGGAGGTTTTCTTCAAAACAAAGTTAGGAATTTCTACTGCGGCTGACCGGGGAATTTTTATGACCCAAGGAGTAGCAAATATGGTCGATCGCGAGCCAGAGAAACGCGATTGGAACGGGAAGACTTACTATTGGCAGGGATGGGATGTGAAGCGGCCTCACTGCATCTGGAAGGGTAGCTTCTGCGATTTTTCTACCTGGCTAAATCCGAAGCCGGGGAGGATAAATTGGTCTGGGAATTTAGGTATGGTTCCTTTTAGCAGCAGAAACACTGATTTGAGTCCCGGTACTGGTTCGCTTGCTGCAGAAGCGGAAGTTTTTCTCAAATTTATGTCAGAATATTGGGTAGGTGGTTATGAAAATAACCCGCGCATCGGGGAGAAGCGAAATCAGGTTTGGAATCGATATACTTCTCACACCGGAGGGCTTGACGGTACTTATGCAAGGGCAATTCAGTTAGGGGGAAATCGCAATCCTAAAGAGTGGAAATTGCCGCCGCTGGACGCTAAAGGTCGCATCCTTGATGATTTTGGCAAGTTGAAGATGTATGCGGGTGTGTTGCCGGATGGAGTTGATATTTTTGTGGCTGTGAATCAATGGGCGGACAAGAAATGTGTTGAGGCTAAAAGCTATAATTGCCGGGATGCTTACGGACTTTTGGATAATTTTATTTTGTACGGTGTTTCTCAGGTGAATTGGGAAGCGATCGCGCCTTAATATTACCACAACAAGTACCAGAATAAGTAGGATACGTCAGCAGCGCGTTACTTTCGATCGCAACCAGCAATCTTACAACTGGGTAGTGCCCTGAAGGAAAGGATAGAGTAAGCTACTCAAGCGAGAGAAGTGTTTACCATTAGTTATATGACAGTAG
>NZ_JAUBTO010000235.1:0-8140 GCF_036702495.1 Microcoleus sp. C2D2
CAGTTTCAATTCTGTTTTGAAGCCGGCACAGCATTGTTACCTCTCGATCGCTTTGAGTCACACTATATACTGATTCAATCCCTACTCATTTCATAAGAAATGAGTAGATGTGAATAGGATTGTGGTTACAGCTTCTCACCCCAGAAGCACCGAAAAAAGCAGCCCCTAGGTGGAAAACAAATATTTTTTGGGTGCTGTTTTTATTAGTTGCCAACTTGGCCCTCGGCGACCCCGCCGGAATCAGAAAATACAGCTCCCCACAAAGGTCTCATTCTCATCAGATGTTAAACCAATCTGGGGAGCGGTCGCTGTTGCCTAAGAAAAACACCAGCAACTCGCCACTTTAGGCTCTGGGAGCCTGCCAGCCGCGCAAATAGTAATAGACAGACCCGAAATATTCATCGAATACTCGCGTCGTAGTTAGCAAAGCTTCTGCATTAGGCAAAAAATCTCCCGCGTCTAAGCGGAGTCTGGATGTCCCTCCTGCGGTGGGTTGAAAAGTGTAGAAGTCGGTAGCTCTGGGAATCACCTGCATTCCCATATGCGCAAAAGTTAGGCTCGCACGGCGCATCTGCATCGCAGATGTTACCAGGATTACTTTGCGGCCGGCGCCGCGGCTGTCGAGTATCTTTCTCACCTCTTCAGCGCTGGTGCGTATGTTGCTGCCGTTATTGTCGAGAACGATACTGCTGCGCGGCACGCCCATGTTGTTTGCCAGCAAAGTCTCGATATCCTTAGCTTCGCCAACATAACCCTCCAACTCGGGTCTCGGGCCAGCGGTAACGATGACCAGAGGTGCCACTTTTTTGTTGTACAAAACGGCAGCATAGGGCAGGCGATTGCCTGTATCTGTCAGTTGAATGCCTACTCGGTTGGGGATGTGAGGCTGAGTGGTTCCCTTGCCCAGTAGGACGATTGCCGCTGCGGTTTCGTCGCAGCAAACAGTCCGTGCGGCGGCGTCCCTTTCTGCTTGCTCCGCGAACCAGAAAGCGACAACTGGCATACTCGAAAGGATCAAAACTAGCAGCGCTGCCAGGATCATTCTCGGCGCCGGGTTGCGGATGCCCCCGTTCGTGATCAGCGCCGATGCAATCACCAGCAGCGTGATGGAAAAACCCAGCGGCTTAAAGAAGAAGGCTATGAGCCCGAAAATCGCTGCTCCGACCGGCGTGTCTGGCGCAAAAAAAGCTAGGATCAAAAGGCTGATCAGCAGCAAAACGCGCAGCCGGTCTAATAAGGGATTGTCTTTGCCTCCTGATTGATCCCACCACGATTTGATCAGTGAGAACAGGAGGAATAGGAATAGAATGCGAGCTAACAGTTCTGGCATCTTGCAATATTCTGTGTCTTCATAAATTAGTACGGAAGTGTGGAAACGAGCGCGAATTTAGCTGCGGGAGGAAATACGGGCATCGGTGGGTTTTTAACTTTCGCGAATAACGCCATCCGATCGCATTTATCCTGATGCTCGATTCCGGTCAGCTATCAACTATTGGTTGCAGGGTGCAAGCCCGCTACTTCCAGTCACAGATTGCTGACAGTTAATTGGTAATTGATAACTGGTAATAGTTGATTGGTAATTGGTAATGGATCGAGCAGGCGGCAGGTGGAATTGACAATTCAAGCCTGCTTTCTTCTGCCTACTTTTTTTCCCATTACCTATTACCGATTCACCCATCCCAATTTATCGGCGCTTCAGTTGATTCCGAATTGCCTGCGTTACCGTTTGAATTACTTTAACACGAGCATAATACTTGTTATCAGCCGCAATTAGCGTCCAGGGAGCAGCCGGCGTGCTGGTGCGCTGAATCATTTGATTCACCGCCACTTCATAATAATTCCACTTTTGGCGATTGCGCCAATCTTCCTCGGTGAGTTTGTATTGTTTAAATGGATTGTTTTGCCGCTCTGTAAACCGCTTTAGTTGCTCGTCCGGACTGATGTGCAGCCAGAATTTAACTAAAACACAACCGAAACTGGTGAGTTGCTCCTCAAATTCGTTGATTTCCTGATAAGCTCGGCGCCATTCGGGTTCGGCGGCAAATCCTTCGACTCGCTCGACGAGCACTCTACCATACCAACTGCGATCGCAAATGCTGATTTTACCCGCAGTTGGCAGCCGCTGCCAGAACCGCCACAGGTAGTGGTGCGCTTTTTCTTCGTCTGTCGGGGCCGCAAAGGCATTAACAGTGTAACTGCGGGGGTCTAATACGTCCGTCAAGCGTTTGATTGCTCCTCCTTTACCTGCGGCGTCCCAACCTTCAAACAGCACTAACACGGGGATTTCATCTTCGTAGATGCTTTGTTGCAGTTTGCCAAAACGGGTTTGTTCCTCGCGAAGTTGCTGTTTGTATTCGTCGGGCGACAGCGATTGAGTTAAATCTACTTGGGCCAGCAAATCGGGCTCGGTGGGTTGCAAGCTTTCTTGAGGTGGCAATTTCACGGGTGCAGATTGCATCGGCAGTCTCTCTAAGGCTTCTGTAATTGTCGCTGCCATTTGCGTTAAAACTTTGACTCTCGCCCAGCGTTGACAATTGCCTTCTACTAGCGTCCAAGGTGCGGAGCCCGTGCCGGTTTGGGCTACCATTTCTTCTGCCAAAGTTGTGTATTCTTCGTATTTTTTGGCTTGTTTCCAGTCTTCGGGCCGCACTCGCCAAGCTTGTAAGGTGTCGTCTTCTAGTTTGTTTAGCCGACGCTTGAGTTCTTTTTTGCTCAGGTGGATCCAAAATTTGGCAATTGCCGCGCCGTCATCTACCATCTGCCGCTCGAAGGCGTTGATTTGCCGGATAACTGTCGGTACTTCTGCGTCGCAGAGTCGATCGAACAACCGGTCTTCTAAAAGATGAGTGTACCAAGAATGGTAGAAAATGCCAATTTTGCCGCGGGCGGGGAGTTTCTGCCAATACCGCCACAGGAAAGGATAGCCCATTTCTGCCTCTGACGACGGCCAAATCGGGTGGACCCCAAACCCCCGCGGGTCCATGTACCCCACCATTTTTTTGACCAGCGCGCCTTTGCCGGCTGCAGCCCAACCTTCGAGGACGATAATTGCGGGTAATTTTTTTTCCCAGCAGGCCAGTTGGAGCGATCGCAACTGTTTCATTAAAACTTCTATCTTGGCCTCGTAGGTTTCTTTATCCAGGGAAATATCTAAATCGAGGTTGTCGAGCATATTTACCTCATATAAATCTGTAAAAAACAGTTTAACGTTAGTTTAACGTTTGGATAAAATTAAATCCTAAATTCCGGGAAAAACGTTATAAAAATTACAGTTACGGCAAGTTTAAAGGGATCTCGCTCCTGCCCTCAAATGCCAGCCTCGTTAATACTAGCAAGATCCCCTCAATTTCAAACTTGCCAAAAAAAACAGCTCAGGTTATAGTTGAAATAGGGAACTTTTAAATAAGTTCAACTTCTCCCCTCCCCCGATCGGGCGAGTTAACAGGAGGAGCCAAAAATCCCTGAAAAAGGATTTATTGTAAAACAGAGCAAAAGTAAAAATCAACTACCCGGTGGGGGTGACAACTTCTTTACTTAGCTGTAGAAACTTTATTCAAACAATAGTTACTCAAGCACCAAGCTTGGTAACGAAAGAGAGCGCGAGTCATCGACATCCAGCCATAAACTAACCTACAAAACTAGCCCCAAAGGGCAAACCAATTTTTATGATTGCGCTATCAGATAAAACCTGAAAGCCTGGGTGATATAAACAGGTTTCTGAGTTTTATCGACACCACAATAAATCTGCATTACATCCGCGTTTATCCGCGTTCATCTGCGGTTAACAATCACAAAGTCGGATTTTTGCTAGAAATTCACTGTACTTGTTTGCCAATACCAATTAAGAGGAACAGTCCGCAGTTACGGATTGCAAGTTTTTTATGAATATCTTGACAGCACGCTCCTACAAGGGCGAAACTGACTGGTGCGCGATCGCAAATTTAATCGATGCTTGCGAAACAGTCGATCGCCTCGGCGAAGAAGTCTCAGCAACTGAACTGAAGCTGATACTTGATGCACCAAAACTCGACAAAGCCCGCGACGTGCAATTGTGGGAAGATGGTAACTACAAACTGATCGGTTTGGCACTCCTAGATATGCCAGATTCCCAGGATGAAATAGACGCTTGTCTCTGGTTTTACGTGCATCCAAACCTGCGCAGCCAAGGTTTAGAAAAAGACATAATTAAGTGGGCAGAAAATCGGCTGCGCGAACTAGAAAAAGAACGGAATTTGCCTGCAAAATTGCGTACCTACAGCCGCGAGGACAAAACCGATGAAATCCTGCTTTTAGAAAAACAGGGCTTTGAGGTCGATCGCTATTTTCTCACAATGGCCCGATCCCTCGCCGAACCGATTCCCACACCCGAATTTCCCGCAAATTTTACCCTAACACACGTATCCGGAGAACAAGACATCCAACCCTGGGTAGAAATGTTCAACCAGTCATTTATCGATCACTGGAATCACCACGATTTAACAGCGGAAACCGTGCGCTACTGGATGCAAGATCCGAATTATCAGCCGGAATTAGACTTAATTGCCATTTCGGGCGATTCCCTGCGGGATAGCTTCGCTTCACGCAAATTTGCAGCTTTCTGCGACTGTCAAATCAAACCCCAAAAAAACGCCCGCAGCGGCACAAAAGACGGTTGGATTGAATTGTTGGGTACGCGGCGCGACTTTCGGAAAATGGGTTTAGGAAAAGCGATGCTGCTGGCCGGTTTGCACTCCTTAAAAGCGGCGGGTGCAAACACTGCTAAACTCAGCGTCGATGCTGACAGTTTGACAGGCGCGACAAAGCTTTACAAATCAGTCGGTTTCCGCCCGATGGAAACATGGCTGTCGTGGGCTAAGACAGTGTAAATCCGTTAGGGTGGTCAGAAACCGGGTTTTTGCGAAAATACTGCGTTACAGCCCGCAGATTCGCTAAAAAACCCGGTTAAGGTGTTGTGCATCTAATTTGACAGTCAATTTTTATACAATTATTGTGGGACGGGCAGGAGAGCCCGTCTCTGTATTCAATTTAGATGCGTAGCAGCTTATGAAGGTTTTGATGCGTCCAGGACTATTTTACTTAAGAGCGATGTTGATTTTCCCAACCAGGTAAACTTGTCTGCACAGGTGATGATTTACCCTTAAGGTGACGTTTTGCCAAGCCAAGCAAACCACCCCAAGCCTCCACCGCATAAGCAACTAACTGCAATGGCAATAAAGAAGGGATACGGCGGTAGCAGAGGATGTTGGGGAGAGGGGAATGCCCAAGGTTTTTCGCTCAAGGGGTAGCCCGCTGCAAAGATTCCGGCAAAGCCAACTCCGACACCGATACCGGTACCGACTGCTTGAATCGTATTTTCTAATTCGCGATCGCGATTTTTCTCTAAGTCTTGCCATTTGCGATCGCTCTGGGCTTGGTCAATTTCCACTAAGCCGCGGATACTAGCAATATAGCAATCCTAATTGATTTGTGAACACCCATGCGATCAAATATAAAAAGCATAATAAACAGAGAATTGCCAAAATGGATAGCCAGGTACTCGATCGCAAAAAGCAAGAGTTAGAGTTAGATAATTTTATTTAATCAACTTCAGAACCTCGAGAAATTAAACGAGCATTGGTAGTTAAATAGAGTTGGTCAGGGAGATATTATCGTCAAATAATTAAACTGTTAAACGTTTCGTTGGGATTTATTAGTAAATGGAATAATAAGTTTTTAATTTGGGGCCTGAAAGGGCTGAAAATGGGGTACAAATGGAAGCATGGCTATTTAAGTAAATCAGAAAAAGCCGAAATAATTCTCTAGTAAAGTCAGAAACAAATGTGGAATTGGGCAGAATTAGCTATCTATATAGAATCCAAATAGGGAATAATTTATCAATCACAACAGAGTTAATATTATTTATTTGAATCAGCTCAAATTAGTGGGAAAAAGTCCCCAAAGAAGAATCCTAAAGGCTCCCCCAAATTGGTATAATCTCAAAAAAAATAAATTAACGAGTATTTAGAAACATGGCAGTCAGATATAAAACAAGGTAAGTTCTGTGTGTTCATGTTAGATGAATATCATTTGTTGTGGGGAGATTTATGTGGGTATGTTTGGGGAAAAAGCGCTCGGAGAGTAGAAGTAGAAATGAAAATCAAAAATAGAGGCAAACCTCTTATGGAGCCTGAGACTATGGAAATAAATAATTTTTAGTACAACCCTATGAAAAAGGAGATTAAGCAAATACAATTAGCTTTTTAAAATCTTTGATAAAACAACGCCCAAACTCAAGGCTGACAACAGTTTGGAGGGAGCGATATCATAAATCACAACAATTAATAGAATAATTTGAATTAGTAAATAAAGGAAAATATCCCGAAAAATGGCAAATAAATTGTATCTCCTAAGCCCCGAATGCCCCCGAACAAAATCCAGTAGAATATATTTGGTTACAAGGAAAGAATTTCTCAAAAAAATTTGCCTATCGCTGTAAATCTTTTGTCATAGTAAAGAGGTTATTTATGTTTTTTCTGAATCGTCAAATATTTGGATTTCCCAAACTTTATATGTATGGTTAGTGTTCACAACTCAATTAGGCTCGCTATTATATGTTGGGTCGAGCGAGAAATAGATAGCGCTCGCTCGGATGGTTTCCCAACTAACCCGGCTTCATCCCCAGTACCAATTAAGATTACCTACGGCTACTCTCAAGGGCCAAGTCCTGACTTAAAACAATTCTTTTTAGACTTAATTTGTAGTAGCGATGGAGATGTGCCACTATTCTTACGAGTCGGCTCTGGTAATGAATCAGATTGTGCTGTATTCGCTTCAATTTGTCAAGAGTTTAAAAAACAGTTAAATCTCGACAGTTTAATGGTTGCTTCGGGCGTATTATATACAGCCCCAAATTTATCCATGTTAACCAATTTAAGATAGTTGACTCGCGTACCACTCAACCTCAAACAAGCGCAATAACTGGTATATCAGTTAAATGAAGCATAATTTACCTCCAGTTCTGTGAAAGGATATAGTTGGTCAGAACACAAAAGTAACTATGGTGGAATTGAACAAAGATGGTTAGTGGTAGAGAGCAGCTTGCGTCGTGATTCTGACCGACGCCAACTCGAAAACAAACTCAAAAAAGCTGAGATTGAATCTCAGAATAAATTGCGAGAAATATCAAAGATTGAATTTGCTTGTGCAGCAGATGCTTTCGCAGCAGCACATCGCTTATCCAAACAACTCAAATATCACAACTTAACCCAAATTAGCAGCCGACAAGTGACCGTAAACCGGATGCTAAGTTGTTGGTAAGGAGTCCCGAGCGCTCGGACTCTAACTTCAGGTTTAAAGTTCCAGCCCAACTGGAACTAGATGCTAGTGCGATCGGCAAAGAAATCACAGCTAGTGGCAAATTCATCCTAGCTACTAATGTGCTGGAAACAAAGCAATTAAATCCTGATGACATGATTGTGAAATATAAGGAACAACAGTCAACGGAGAGAGGGTTTGGGTTCTTGAAAGACCCACTATTTTTTACGGATAGCGTATTTCTCAAGTCGCCGGAAAGAATCGAAGCTTTAGCTTTGGTAATGAGTTTATGTTTGTTGGTCTATACTTTGGGTCAAAGGTTACTGCGTCACAACTTGCAGCGCACTAATTCAACAATAAAAAATCAGTTAGGCAAGCCAACTAATCGACCGACTCTACGTTGGATTTTTCAAATATTTCAAACGATTCATCTTGTAAGCATTCAAGGAACTCAACAAATTTATAATTTTAATGACGAGCGAATAGCTATATTAAATTTACTACCAATATCCTGTAGGTCTTATTATTTATTACTGTGAATCAAAGCACTTATTTAATGAGTAAAGCCAACTCTAACTCCATCACTCTTTGATTCAGCAATGATGTATAACGATCGCGTTGCTGATGATAGATGCTGGAAATTAATAGTTAGTTATGACGGTAGTTTTGAATTGTTATAGATTAAGAATATATGACTCATGCCCGTGAGGTAAATTTTGAGAGTTCTCCAACTGCTTGATGTGCTCCTGACACAGCATTCATGGTATTTTTAGGATCGCTAATTAAATAACTTACACTTTTAATTGTTATTGTGGGATGGGCGTCCCGCCCGTCCTTTTTGGACGGG
>NZ_JAUBTO010000236.1:0-8129 GCF_036702495.1 Microcoleus sp. C2D2
GTCCCGCCCGTCCAAAAAGGACGGGCGGGACGCCCATCCCACAAACTTGTGGAAGTTATTTAATTCTCATTCCTTAGTCAGGGAATTGAAGTTACAAAATCAGCGGGATTTTAAACTGCGTTTAGAACACGATCGCCGTCACGAATTTAAGACACCTAAAACCTGTTTTTACAGCGCTTTGCATCTAAATTGAGTACAGCCCTCCTACCCTCCCCCAAGTTCGGGGAGGGGCCGATAGGGCGCGTGGGGTGAATGTACTTCACTCAGTTGAAATCTGCTGTATCAAGTTTTAGCATCTTTGCCGGAAGCCCCACAGGATACCTGTACGGCTGTTGGTGGCGGGATGGATAGGCGGATTGACGTAGGTTTGCGAGTCAATCAATCTTGTCGCGGTGTAATGGATCGATCCACTCTTGTTTGACACTCCCCGACTATCAAGGTGCGGGGATTCTTAATTCAGCGACTAACCTTTAAGTGTTGCGTCATGAAAGGCAATACTCAGACTTTTCAACCGTAGAATCCTACCAATTAACGAGCCTGAGAAAGCAGCCACCAAGCGCGGGTCTGTCTCCAAAAGCGTACTAGAATACTTATCTAGAGTTTGGGTATGCCCTACCCTACTTAACAATCCTAAAAATAGTTTGTTTTGACTGGTTTAAGGCTTACTGAATTCAGCCTCTAGCTGTTTAAAGAGTTTTCGCGGCTGTCCCCCGGTTTGTGCCTAAAAGTGTGTCTCATGTCCTGTTTCACGAGGGCATTGCGAATTTGACCTTGACTTTTATACTATACCCCAGATATCGGAACTTAGCGGACTTTTTGAAAAAAGTTTTAAGAAATTAAAGCTGTCCTAGAAGGACAGGGTTTTAAACCCAAATTTTTGATAAGCTGAGTAACGGTCGTTTCTCTAGACGAGGTAACAATACTGTATTTAAAGCGAGTCAACCATTTGATCGAAAATGGCGATCGGGAAAATTGGTCTGGGGTTGGGACTTTAATTTAGAAGTGATATCGTAGTATCGGTAGATAGTAGATTTGCGGCTGTCAAACAACTTGAGAATTGAATCAATGACAATTTCTGTAACTATGGGGTTAAAGCCGGAAATAAAGTCGTCGGCATTTAGATTTTGTCTAAAAAATTCCTTAGCTCGAGCGCACTGATAGCGCATTTCGTCAAACCCAACAATTTTTACCACAAACGTTGTCAGGGGCGATATCTCCAAATCGGTTATAGAAGTGGTTTTAGCCCGCCCATTTTCTAATAAATTCAATACTTCCGCTTCTAAACTAATTTTAGGTTTGTAAGGTTTCTCTATTTCTGGAAAAAAGCTTTCCAGGCGCACGCAGTTAGCAGTTTTATCCGGCATTCCTCCCATCATCATCGCCAGAGAAACCTCAATCCCCAAATCCGAAGAAAGAGCTTCTAGCAGGGCTAGAGCAGGCAGTTTGCACCCCAAATAAAGCTTCGCAATTTCGAGATTGGACTTAGCAGTAGTTTCCCAGCGCTGATATGTGCGATCGTCTGGATATCCCTCAAACTGCCGGAAAATCATCTCTGGCTTGAGATAATTCAGAAAACCTTCCATCTTCAGCAAAGCAACTCGGTAGTCGCGAATCGTGAAAAAACCGCAGCAGATGAGATTATGATTGGTTTCCGGCAGTAAATTCCAGGTATTTGCCAAAAAATGGGCTGCACTCGGGTGAGCAAAACTCCTCACATCCCGGTTAGAAATTCCCACAGATTTTTTCACCGTTTCCCGCATTTGCTCGTCTGTCAAACTGAGGTTAAACAGACTATTTATTGCTTGCAAGCGGTCATAAAGGCGCTGGCTTACCGTTACTCCGGACTCGGCGGCGCGAAACGGAATTGTTGCTTCAATGCAGCCTGCAATTTGAAGCAATTGCTCGCGTTTGAGAAATGGTTCGAGAGCTTTTGCTGCTACCAAAGCGCTGAGAAATTCGTTTTGTCCGGAGAAAGGATTGAGGACTTCGCCCGGTTCAAAGTTGAATACCAGCATTACCATCTCGAAGGTAGCATCCGCAGACAGTTCAGATTTATCCCGAATTTGTAGCTGTTTGTTAACCTCTTTTGCAACTGGAGTGATGTAGTAGCTGACGTTAAAGTTAATGCTGCGATCGACTTGCACGTAGACGGTATCGTGAAATAAAGCTGCCAAAACCTCGATCGCGTCTTCATTTCCCCCGACATCAAAAATATGTTCGGGAGTGTGAAAAAACCGCCAGGGCCCCATCATCGGCTGAACAATCAGTTCGGCAATCCGAGCGAGTTCACTTGGTTCGACTTTTGCTTCCAGGCGATCGAGCGCCCAAATCAGCTTTTCTAAGCACTGTAAGTAGGCTTGTTTGCTATCCATCACAGTCTTTCCCAATAACATTACTGTCAGTCGATTTTAGATTTTAGATTTTAGATTTTAGATTTACTCCACAGATGAATCTGGAAGCTTGAACCTTAGTCTAAAATTTTTATATCTCCACGACAGGAGTCGGGGGCTTGTATCGGTTTTTGGGCGGGGTGACGTCAGCCACCCTGCTGTTAGTTTGATTCTTTTGTAGATGCGCCCCGGCTTTTTTGAGTTGGAATTTTTGAGCTTTTTGTTGAAGACTTTAGCGGGAATTGAGAAGGCAAATACTTACTTAAAAGCCACTTAATTTCCGGTAGCTGACCTACCCTGTTTCCCCAGTCGAATTAGCACAAAGTATGACAAGTAAATTACATAAATTGCTAAACCTATCAGACCCAACAACCCCAAAAATTGAGGGTTGGCCGTAGGGTGAAACATTTGTTTGTACAGCCAAGGTGGGTCTAACCAAACCCGGCAAAAAGGTTCGTCAATTACCTGAATTTGAGATTTAAAGGCACAGCTTAAGAAGGGAAGTTGAGCTAGAGCGCCCAAACTGCTGTAAACAGTAATCGCCCACCGCCAAGCTGTAAAAGCCAGTTTCAGGGGCGACTGCGGTCGATCGGCAATTTCTTCGTTTAAATCCTCCCAAAACCACAGACAAGCAGGAATTAAGGCCCTCGCAATCACCGACGACACAAAGCTCACAGGCAGCGCAGCGATCATCAGGTAAACTGTAATTGCCAGCAAACTCGCCACCCGCCAATAAATAATCGACAAACGGACGATCGCCTCAGCTTTTGCAACAACAGCCCAAATCAGCACTACCAGCGGGATCGAAATTGTAAATAACACAGACAACCGGTAATCCATCCAGACTAGCGGTTGAAACCAAGGCCCGGTGGCTGCCAATAAAAGACTGAACATCTTTGGGAAAATATACTCACTTATTTGTGACAAATTCTACTACAAAAATGCTAAAAAATCAGTAACCTGAACACGGTCTTAAGGTTTTGTTACTGCTACATTTTCTAAGGTACTTGGCGCGCTTTGAAAGGTACTTGAGACACGATAGACGACAATACCCTTGGGTTAAAACTGTTTATTCGTCGGATCTCCCTTGCAGCATCCCCCGAACCTTGGGCGATGCCAGAGCAAATTCTTGTCCCCCAAGGGGGGCTACCGGGAAGCTGGCTGATTTGAACCGTATTGGGATAGAGGGCAAATCTCGCCATTACCTAAAGGCTCAACCCATAAAATAAAATTCTCCCGCGCCAAAAGTTAGATTTCGGCGCGGGAGGTTCGGCAGAGAGCTAAATGGCTCGTTTATTCCTCGTAGATGCGGCATTCAGCAGCGTCAGGATTGTCGTCGCAATATCTTTCAAAAGAATTCTGAGGTTTGACTTGCTTTTGGTGGGAAGCTTCTGCTTGCAGTTCTTCAACTGCGTCCCACGCGGCGGCGCATTCCCCGGAAGTGGCGCCCTTGAGGTCACAGACGGTACGAGCGCTTTCTAGTTCTTCTTGAATTTTTTCTTGGATGTTGGCGGAGGGTGTTGTTGTCATAAAGCTTGTTGGTATGAAAGTGTAGGAGAATATGGTTGTCCCCGACCTATTTCTAGGTAATGTTAGGACGCGCCTTTGTTTAGTGAGCTGGTTGGGCTAACGGCACATCCTTAACCCAAATAAAGATGTTTAACCGTTAACGACAGAGCAAGAGATTAGCGATCGCATCCGCTTGGTGTCATAACTCAAAAAACGTAGACCTCTAAAGTCTTAGGCCGATCAACTGTGGTTTAAGTCAAAGGCTAGAACCTAGCGTGTCTTTAGACCTGGGTCCTTGACCTTATTAAGTAAGAAAGGTTTTCTTTGTGGATGTTAGTTTGGGTTGGATTTGCAGTTTCGGTCTGGCGACCCCAGCTAATAATAGCTTGAGATGCGCTGCTGTTGCAGCAGCCCAGATAGAAACCATCCATAACGGAGATCGCAGCAGCGGTCTCTACTCCCTGCTTTACTCTAGCCCGTCGGCGGGTTCTAGTCCACAGGCATCAATGTAGGTCGAGCGGACCTTACTTTTGATGAAAACATTACACGAGGTTGGTGTGTCAAACTGTATTGAGCTTTATCTTTTAAGATCTAGCTGAACACGGCATTTAACACTTAACAGATTAAACAGACTCTCATGTTAACTTATGTTAACACAAGAACGGCGATCGAGGGGGAATCGATCGCCCAAGAATACCGTCCCCCCAGGGGCCTGTTCCGGTTAGCCTAATGTATAGAGATAGTTTTATAGAGAAGTTCGCCTTATGTACAGCCAAAACCAAATGCAGTGGGTCAGCGCTTTATCAACCCGTCCGTCTTTGGAATCAGCGCTCAAAGAAGTTGTAGAACAAGCCGATCGCGACCTAGGAGGCCGGGCCGATTTAGGGCTGATATTTATCTCGTCTGCCTTTGCCAGCGAGTATTCTCGGCTGATGCCTTTACTCCGAGAACTGCTGCCAGTGCCCGCGATCCTGGGCTGTGGCGGGGGAGGAGTCATCGGCACGAACCGGGGCGGCCTCACCGAAGAAGTCGAGGGAGCTCCGGCAGTCAGCCTGAGTCTGGCACGCTTGCCGGGAGTGAACGTCAGAACTTTTCACGTTGGTGCAGAAGAACTGCCGGACTTAGACAGTCCCCCGGATACTTGGGTGGATCTCTTGGGCGTCCCGGCCCTGGAAGAACCGCAGTTCATCATCTTGGCCGACCCCTTTTCCGCAAAAATTAACGATTTGCTGCAAGGGCTCGATTATGCCTATCCGGGTGCGGCGAAGGTAGGGGGGCTCGCCGGCGGGGACGGTGCGGGCAGGGGCGCGGCGCTGTTTTGCGACTATCAGCTTTACCGAGAAGGGACGGTTGGGGTAGCTTTGAGCGGCAATATAGTTTTGGAAACGATCGTAGCTCAAGGCTGCAGGCCGATCGGGCACCCTTATCGGGTGACGGAAGGAGAGCGGAATATTTTGCTGAAGCTCGAAGAACAAACCGACGATAGCGGCAGCGGGGGCATCGAGCGATCGCCCTTAGAGGCCCTGCGAGAGTTAGTTCAAACTTTGAGCGAAGAAGACCGAGAATTAGCCCAGCACTCGTTATTTGTAGGCTTAGTCAGCGATGAATTCAAGCTGAAATTAGAGCCGGGAGATTTTTTAATCCGCAATCTGTTGGGAGTAGATCCGAAAGTGGGGGCGATTGCGATCGGCGATCGAGTCCGTCCCGGACAGCGCATCCAATTTCACCTGCGGGACGCGCGCACCTCCGCAGAAGACCTAGAGATGCTGCTCGATCGCTATCAGCGGGCTGCCGAGTACAGCGGTACATCTAGCGCAGGCGCCTTAATGTTCTCTTGTCTGGGGCGCGGCGAAGGGCTTTACGGCCAGTCGAACTTTGACTCCCGACTGTTCGGCCGATACCTCAAAAACATCCCCCTGAGCGGCTTTTTCTGCAACGGCGAAATCGGCCCCGTCGGCGGCAGCACATTTCTGCACGGCTACACCTCGGTATTCGGGATTTGTCGCCAAAATTCATAATTTGTGAACTGTTAACTGTTGACTGTTGACTGTTGACTGTTGACTGTTAACTGTTAACTGTTAAGAATCTAAAATCTAAAATCTAAAATCTAAAATCGATCGATCGGCAATAGCTAAAAGCGGCAGTCGCCTGCCGCTTTTAGGTGTGAGTAGATATTTGGGAACCTTAGAAACTAAAGGTTGTACGCAGGAGTCCGACCCAGATATCGTCGTTTCTGTTGTTGTGTTCGGGATTCATAATTACGTAAACGCCCGGTGTCACTGAGATAAAGTCATTGACTTGGAAGCGATAGAAACCCTCTAAGTGATAAGAGGTGTTGCGGTTTCTGGCGACATCACTCTCAGTAACTTTTGGCGGTACACCGAAGACGAAGCCGAGGAGGTTGCCTTGCCGACCAAAATCTGCCAGGGCCAAAGTGATAGCACCATTCTGGATAGTAGCGTCATTGTTGCCGCCCCGCAGTTGCTGAGCCTTCGTATAACCGTACCAACCGCCAATCTGAAAGCTACGGCTGGGTTTGAAGTTAACTTGCACGCCATAGTTATCTGATTCAGTGGGTGCTAGACCGAAGGGCTGATTCGCCAAAGAACTGCCGGTGCCGCCCATGACGTTAACATCGCCTGCCCGATTGTATTTGCGGGTGTAAGTGAAGGCCAAATCAAACGGTCTGCTAAAAAAGCCGACCTGACCTAGAGCGCTGAAAGAACCGTTGAAAACGCCCCTGCCCTCTGCGGGGTTGGGAGCATCGCTGTCGCCGGCGAGATAGCCCGCGGTAGCTCGGAGGCTGCCCAAGTTGAAAGTCAAACTTGCGCCAGATCCCTGCGGCCCGCGGAATACGGCCGGGTTACGAACTCCAAATCTGGAAATTGCACCAGTACCCGTAGAGTTAAAGGGTGTTACCGTGTCTGCAATTTCATCGAGGTCAAGTCCTTTAGGACCGACAAAGACTGTAGCGCCACCGATCGGGAAACGATAGTACAGTTCGTCTAGTGTGATTTGGCTGCCCTCCTCGCCGTCAAAGGCCAAGCGAGCCATGTTGGTACCGGTAGCCGTGGCTCTGTCGTAGCGGGCGACGTTGACTGCTTGCAAGCGGGTTTTGAGCAAGTCTCGACCGGTGAAGCTGGTGTTCAAGTTCAACCGCACCCGGTAGCCGAGGTTGGTGACCGTGTCGTCTTGGTCGTCGTCAAAGTCGATACCATCTCCGACGAAGGTGTCGCTGAGGGCAAAAATGGCTTCTCCAGCCAATTTGGTTGTGGTGGAGAACTGATTGGCTTCGAGTTCTGCGGTGCGGGCTTCTAGGCCGTCTACTCGTCCGCGCAGGGTAGCCAGTTCGGCTGCAAATTCTTCTTGCAGGCGTTGCAGGATGGCTAAGTCGTCTCTGGTGACCAAGTTACCTGTTGACCCAATTAGCTGGGTTATTTTGTCTAAGCAAGCGTTGACGCCGGCTGCAAATTCGTAGCGAGTCAGGGCGCGGTTCCCGCGGTAGGTGCCGTCGGGATAGCCTACGATACAACCGTAGCGTTCGACTAGGGATTGCAGGGCTTGGAATGCCCAATCTGTCGGCCGCACGTCGGAGAGTTGAGAGACCGATGTCACCTGGGACATGGCTCCGGACTGTTGGGCCGGCAGCGCTTGGGGAGCGACAGGGACGATCGGGCCGCCCATTCCAGCAGGGGAAGTCTGAGCAATTTCTACCTTATCTACCTTAGTAGTAGCTGGGGTAGTAGCTGGGGTGCTGGCGACTGCTGGCACTTCAATTTTCCCAGCAACCTCAGTCTGGGTGCTTTGCACTGCCTTGTCTGATGCTTGGGGAGCCGGTTCGGCTGTGTCTGCTGCTGCCAGGGGTTCAGTCGCTGCTGCTGTGCTGGCGGGAGCGCTTGGGGCTGCTGACTCGATGTCGCTCCCTGTGGTTTGCAGTGCTGCTGCGCTGGTGTCTGGTTCAATTTTTGCCAGTTTTTCAGCGTCTGCGGAGTTGGCTACCGGGGTTTGAGCTGACGGGGCGCTGTTGTTTAAAGCCAGCTTTTCTGGGGTCGCAGGAGCTGCTGCGACTGGTTCTGCAACTGGTTCTCCACCTGGTTCTCCACCTATTTCTGCAATTTTTGACTCAGATGACTGAGCTGTAGCTAGCTGGTTTGCTTCAGCGGTTGCTGGAGCTTCTGCGGCGATCGCAGCGGCACTGACGACTGATGATATACCCAGAATTGCCGGGGA
>NZ_JAUBTO010000237.1:0-8066 GCF_036702495.1 Microcoleus sp. C2D2
AACAAACTACATTGAGTTGTAGTCGGATTTAACTGTAGCATATTTTGGGTTCCAGTTAAGATGCGTTTACCCTGCTTCCAATTCCAGTAACCGAACCCCCATTATTCAAGAATAAATCTGTAGAAGCTGTTCCAACAGCAGCTCTGATGGCTTCCAGTCTCCGCGCGCAGATCCGACCTGATTTGTGGTATGAAGCTGCCAGCAGTATTGCTGTTTTTCAACATGAAGCAAAGGGTAACTCAAACAATTATATCGAGCATTACATTTCCAGCCCAGGTGACATTACCCTGCTGCCTTGGAACGAAGCCCAGCAAATCATTGATAAGTTTGGGTTTACCAGCGCAAAATTGCACATTATTTTTGCAGCTCACACCATGAAACAAGAGACTCCTTGGCACAGCAGCTTTACACTAAAAGCCAGCGATATTGTTAAGGAAATGGGATGGGATAAAAATCACAAAAAAACTCAAATAGAAAAACTGCTAGAGATTGCTAATACAGCATTTGCCCTTGATTGTTTGTTGGTCAAAGCTGTTTGGATTGAGGGAATGAACAAGAAAGGGCAAATTATAGCTAGTGCTCCTGTAGGGAGAATGTGGAATGTCTACATCAAACCCCAAGGTCAGTTAAATTTTGAAGGTAAGATAGACAACCCCCATGAAATCTACATCACAGTCCAACCCGGATTGTGGACTCAGGATTTTTTGAACCGAGCTGGAGCCAAGTCGAGAGAAGCGTTATATCAGTTTGGCTATCTTTCCCAGCAAGTGCTGAGAATCGATCCGTACCATAACGAATTTGCCTTAAGACTAGCAATTCATGTCACCATAGAAAGCCGATTTCACGCCAGTGGTGAATACCGAGTTTTAACGCTACTAAAAGCGATTTTACCATCTCCACAAATTGACTCAGCTCGCAGCGATAATCGCAAAGCCTACAAATTAAAGCAGAGCTGGGATAGTGCCTTAAAACTATTAATGAATCTGGAGTGGCAAATAGAATTTGACCCGGAAACTTATCCAGATAAACTTCAGCCTGAGAACAAGGAAAGAAACCCAAAAGGCTACCTGGAATGCTGGCTGGCGGCCAAAATTACCATCCTTCAGCCAGAACCCATCCCACTTTTAATCTCAAAGAAGACCCAACCCAAACAATTAAAGCGCGCTTCGGCAAAACCACTCTCGATAGCAGGTGCTTCCGTGCGAAAAGCCCGTGAAGGTAAGGGGTGGACTCAGAGAAAATTAGCTGGTTGGTTGGGGGTTTCACAGTCGCTGATTGCTCAGATAGAGCGCGGTCAGCGGACTGTCAGCCCGGAAATAGAGACTAAATTGCTCGCTCTATTGGATATCGCTGAGTGAAGTCGATCGCATTTGAGATTGGAGATTTTAGATCGATGGGGGTTTGAAACTTGTCGGCTGTTGAATTCAGTTTTGGTGCGCGGTACTCGTACCAAACTGACTCGTCGCCTCACAGGTCGCTGCTTCGGAAAACTTATCCAAAGCTGCTCATAGATTGGGTTACTGTTTTTTATCCTACGATCGTGACTTCAAGCAGATAAAAAACTTTGACCTTGGGCTGTGTCGATTTTAGCCACGTTGGAGAATTTTGATGTTACCCAGCAAAAGCCTTACTAATCAACAGCAAGCAAAAATTCTCTACGCCCGAGCAATAAAAAATTGGTTATTCAAGTTGTTATTCAATTTGAGCGATCGCAGCGACAGAGCCTGGGGCTGGCTGCGTATCTGGCGGGTGTCATGACTTTCTTAACGTAACCTCAGTCCAGACTTTACCGGGCTGTATCTTTACTGATTTGAGCTGGTTGTCCAGTTTTGTCCAGTATCTCGCGGATAGCTATGCAGGCAAACGCATTCAAATACTCCTATTTTCAGAATTAGCGAGATCCAGCGATCCTAAAGGGCTAGTTGCCGTAATCAAGCCGACAGCAGCCGTGTAATCACAAAAAAAAATTTAAAAATCAAGCTCAAACCCTTACATTGTCGGGGTTTGAGCTTGATTACAAAAACATCCACATCCCAGGACAATCTGATCCACATCCCAGGATAATCTCATCCACATCCCGGGATTATGATTTTTTGAAACTCTTGCTGTATCTGAGTTTCAGCTTTTGATTACAACTCTTATAAGTCTGATAAGACTGATCCGCCACCACATCCCGCGACGATCGACCTGGCAGGATGGAAAAAATAATCGCGCACTCGACGATCGATCGCCAATGCAGCGCGATGGAGCGCATCCCGCCTTCCTGCTGCAAGCGGGAGCGGATACCCCGCGACCAAATTGATAACAACCCCTCTCGCACGCTTCTAGCGACCACTACAGTCGCTAAAAGTAACACGCTCATTTTTACCCCGGAATAAAAAATGGTTGCAGATACAACTACCTGGCACAAACCGCCATTCGCCCGACACGCCGCAATTTATGAAGCCCTAGCCGACATACTAGAAGGAGCTACCCCCAGCGCCGTCAAACTCGCCCTCTACCTGTACAGAACCTGCATCGGCGGCAAACCAGAGGAAATCGACATCAACTGCATCCCTTTGGGCGAAAAACGAGCCACAAGAGTCCGCAACGGCAAACCCTACAGCCCCAACACCAGGCGGACAGCCCTGAAGCAGCTCGAAAAACTTGGTTTGGTCAAAATCCTTAAAAACTACGGGCGTGGCATTTTCCGCATAGCAGTGCAGCACCTGGGCGACGTTCGCCCCTTCACTCATACCCATTCAAAATTCCAAAAACTGAGCAATCCGTCAAAAAATCGACTGAACCAGCCAAAAATTGAGCAAACAGGGGGTTCAAACCCTGATGGTGCCGTACTCTTTACAGAGGATAAAAAAGAACAGCAAAGCACTGAAATTGTTGCTGCTGTTTTTTTAAATTTTTCTCAAGAGGAAGAAAATTTAACATCACCAGATAAAAAACCACAGCTTGTAACTGGGATCAAATCTAAAAGCACTGAATTAAATAAAAATTCAGAACAAGAACTAAAAACCCTTAGTAAAAATAAATGTTCCGCCCCAACCGCTGAATGTCTGACTATTAATTCAGATAACAGTCAGACAGTCGATGTGGCAATGCCTTGCACTCCAGAACAAATAGGTTTGACCTCTAAACCCCCGCAAAAACTGCTGACAGAACTCAACAGCCTCAACAATCCAACAATCTCTGCCGCCAAATCACCAATACCTACCAATAAAGCTGTTCCGTTAAGTCCTGAAACATCTTCGCCCGTTACTCCCCAAGTTCCTGAAATTGTCGAAGCGGTTGCAATTGCCAACCCCGATGCGACTGAAACTGTGAAAGCCGTTCCAATTACTAATTCTGATGCGACTGAAACTGTCAAAGCCGTTCCAATTGCCAATCCTGATGCAACTGAAACTGTCGAACCAATTGCAATTACTAATCCTGATGCGACTGAAACTGTCAAAGCCGTTCCAATTGCCAATCCTGATGCGACTGAAATTGTCAAAGCCGTTCCAATTACTAATTCTGATGCGACTGAGATTATCGAAGCGGTTGCAATTGCCAACCCCGATGCAACTGAAACTGTAGAACCAATTGCAATTGCCAATTCCGATGCGACTGAGATTGTCAAAGCCGTTCCAATTACTAATCCTGATGCGACTGAAATTATCGAAGCGGTTGCAATTGCCAATCCCGATGCAACTGAAATTGTCGAAGCCGTTACGCGAGCCACAGGAGGCATGAATTCTGAATTAAAAATTTGTGTCCTCCAGCACAGCTTAAACGAAATCCAAGCCGCCATAAACTTGCTGCAAGTCCGAAGCCAAACAAAGCAAATATCCAACCCTTCAGGGTGGGTCGTTGATTGTTTGCGCGGTCGCTGGTGGGAAAAAACTAACGGTTTTCAAAACTCGAACCCAACAAATGTTGTTTCGTCTCCAGCTTCAACCGGCTCTTCTCCAACTCCAAAAGATTCTCCTTCTGCACAGACAACAAGAATAACTGAGGATTATGTTGACCCTCATTATATGCCATTAGAAACTCACCGGACGTTATGCGAACAGTTCCAGCAACTAGGCAAAGAAGCTTTTGCAGCGCTAGGTATTCAGCAGCAAATTTACTTGCAGTGGATGCTTCGATTTCCTCAGCAACTAAAACAAATCTTGAACAAATTGTCTACTACTTAGCTATGAGGCCTAGCTGTGAAAACACTAATTATTCAATTCCTGTAGACCGCTGACAATCCTGTAGGCAACTAAAACACAGTTCAAGTAACAACAATCTCAAAGGAGTACCAGATATGGCAGTCAGTTTTGTTGACAAAATTATGCCGACTAACATTGATGCAGAGGAAGCAATTTTAGGCGGAATTCTGATCGATCCAATCGCGATTAACCGAGTCGCAAATATTCTGCGTCCCGAAGCGTTAGCAATTACAGTCCACCAACACATTTATCGGGCCGCTTTAGCGTTGCACTCTAAAGAGCAGCCCACAGACTTGATGAACGTCACCACTTTTCTCGACGACCACAACCTGCTGGAAGTAGTAGGGGGTCAAACCAAACTAGTAATGCTGGTAGACCGAACTGTTTCAGCCGTCAACATCGACCAATATGCCTTGCTAGTCGTAGACAAGTTTGTCCGGCGCGAACTCATCAAAGTTGGTAATGAGCTGGTGCAGCTTGGCTACGAGACTTCCACCGAATTGGATGCCATACTAAATGAAGCCGAGCAAAAGATTTTTGTCCTCAATAAGTACAAAGAAGAGCGACAGAAAGCTATTCGGCCTCTTTCGGAATACTGCCACGAGCTTTGGCGATATCTAGATGAAATTGAGGAACAGCGCTTGGAGACTGCTAACTACTGTCCTGGAATCAGCACAGGGTTTTACGACCTCGACGACCTATTGGGAGGCGGATTTTACCGAGGCGAATTGATTGTCATAGGAGGTCGCCCCGGCAGTGGCAAAACAGCTTTGGCTTGTGCCCTTGGCTACAACATTGCTTCCCTTCCCACGAACGGTCGAGTTTTGATGTTTTCGATGGAAATGCCAGGTCGGGACTTGGCAGCGCGACTAATGGCACTTGAGAGTGGGGTGTCGGTGAAAGATATCAGGAAAGTTAACCTAGCTGGTAAGTACGAAGTCCTAGCTTCGGCTTTAGGGAAAGTTAGCGATGCTGATTTTTGGATAGACGAAAGTTTGGAACCGTCTCCCTTGGAGATTCGTTCCAGAGTTAGGGAGTTTGTTTGTGAGCGCGGCCCCTTGGGTTTGGTAATTGTTGATTACTTGCAATTGATGGTCAATTCGGCAGATGAAAATGTGGTCAATAAAATCAGCGAAATTACGCGGCAGATGAAGATTTTGGCTCGCGAGGTTGATGCGCCTGTTTTGCTGCTTTCTCAGCTCAATCGGGGGGTAGAGACTCGCACGAATAAGCGTCCAAGTTTATCGGATTTGCGTGGCTCTGGTGGAATTGAACAGGATGCGGATGTTGTGCTTGGAGTTTACAGGGACGATTATTACAATCCTGATTCTCCTGATAGGGGAATGGCTGAAATTATTGGATTGAAAGGCCGCAATAGCGGCACGGGAACGGTTAAGCTGCTGTTTGATGCTGAATGCTGTCGGTTTCGGAATATCTATAAACTGCGGTAATATTAAAGGACAGGAAAATATTGAGCTCTGTCGCCTTACTTCAAGAGCCCAATCGCCTTGACAAGCTGTTCCGGCTGTACCTCCAAATAGCGCTGGAGACTCGACAAATTTTTGTGTCCCGAAATCTCCATAATCACCCGCAGCGGCACCCCCGCATTGCTCAAATTAGTCAGCGCCGTCCGCCGCATCGAATGTGTTGAAGCCCCCTTAATTCTTACCCGCTTGCAAGCTTCTTTAAAAATCACATCCGATGCGGCGCGAGTCAAAGGCTTCGTATTGTCTCGCCCCGGAAACAAAAAACCAGCCGGCGGATTGTAAGCCTTTAAATACTTACCCAGCATAGGATGGAGCGGCAGCGTTCGCGTTGCTGATTTCCCCTTTGTCGTCGCTTTCCGCAACGTGACTGACCCCCCAACAATGTCGTGAGTTGTTAAAGCTAACGCCTCTGAAATGCGGCAGGCGCAGTAAAAAGTTACAGCAAACAAAAGCCTGTCCCTTGCTGTAATAAAACCCCGGTCAAACAGTCGGTCAATTTCTGCGGGCGTCAAAATCTTAGCGCGCCCATTCCCAAGAACCTTCACGGCGCAGCCTCCACGGGTAAATTCCTTCATTATTGGACGAAAGGGAACTTACGTCAAGTAGGCTAACTGGCTTCTATTCTTTGATGGCAAACCAAATCCGGCTCAATCGCTTTCTGGGCAATCGGAGGCGCTTGTTGCAACTCACTTCCCGCTTATTGCTATTCAACTGACTCGAATTCTCGGGAAAGTTGATAATCGGCAAGGTGGCGATCGCGTCGATGAGGTCTCTGAAGGTAACAGGTTTTTGGGCGTTCATAACACCGCGCCACCAAGAAAATTATTAGTAACTAATCTAATTATACTATTGTTTGATTCTACCTGCAACTTTTTTTGCTGGCTGGTTATATTCTGAAGAACAAGTCCTCAATATTCTCCAATAGTTCTTCTACTTCCCGGTGTGGTTCGATTTGGAGACGTTTGTCGATCATCGCACCTCGCTGACGAAAGCAACTACACCTTTACTATACAAGTCTGCTGCAACCGGACTTGACATCAACGCGATTGGGCGGGGTCTCAAAAAACTGATAGCCTAGCCAGAGTTGGGCTTTGAGAATAGTTCGTCAAATATAGATTCCAATTGATTGATTTAAAGAAATGTCGCGCTGCAATTTCTTTATCAAGAAATTGGCCTAAAAACCTATCAAAACAAATCTGTTGCAGTTGATGCACAGTTAAGGACTCATGTCAATCTCAAAAGGAAAGCGAGATTTGATTTCGGCCCTGCCGCTAAAACATTTGAGGGATATACCACCTTCAACTGAGTTGCCCGCAAGTTTTGCCAAAATTCATCCCTCGCGCTTTGAGTGCGACTTTAGGGTGCGCTGGGCTGATGTTGGCGAAGAAGCCGATTGGGGAATAGTTATCGGCAAATTTTACAACTACGAACCGCGCAGGCGCTGCTGGATGTGGTGCTACATAATTTGGCTGGCTCCTAATTCCAAGAGTGCAGATTGGTGCCAATTTGATACGGCGTGGGAGGAAGATTTAGAGAGGTGTGAGGATGAAAAAGCCGCATACTTTGACAGATAGAGAACGCAATTTGATTGCAGTTTACAGCCAATGCCAATTGGGCATGACGCCAAAACAGTTTTATGTTAAGTGGGGGGTAAGTTACGAGCAAATTGCCTCCATTTGTTCCCGCTCTGATTCGACGGTACAGGGTTGGTTTAAACGCGGAAAAAATCGAAGATTTCCTACTGCTGTTGATTTGCGCCATTTGGCTCTAATGGATTTTCTGCTGGAACACTTTGAGGAGATTCCCGACGTACTGGCGAACTTGCTGTGTCCGCATTCCGAAGATAAGAAGGTGCGTTAGAAGAGAATTTGAGCGGTTGAAATCACAAACCTAATTAATTGTCAAGGTCAGCGTGACCTGTCTTGAAGAATATTCTCTCAACTAGCGTAATGGCAAGCAAGGAAAAAAGAACGCAACCTGTTACTGTCGCTGGTGAGGTTAAAATGACTTATTTTGAGAGATTGCATCCGTGGTGCATCATTAAGCTGCTTCCTAATTGTCAGCGTATTGTTGTGGCGCGATTTCGCAGGAGGAGGGATGCAGACGATCATTTTCTGGTTTTGCAGCGGTTTGTCAAAGAATTCACATTTGTGATTGTTTTTGACATCCCACCAAAGCCTACTTTGCCTAAAGAATAACGACACAGCTCTGTTTGAAATCGAATTAATCGATATAGCTGTGTTAGATTAATATATCCGCTTTCGGGCGAATTACCCCAGCTACAGCTCCTACTGATAGCTGGGGTAATTTTTTATGGTTCTACCGAACCTAGTATGTAAAACTAACTAGCAAAATGCCAATGTAAGAAGCTCCTCAGAATAAAGTTGTCAAA
>NZ_JAUBTO010000238.1:0-8043 GCF_036702495.1 Microcoleus sp. C2D2
ATTGGGTCAACAGGTAAAAGATGAGTAATTTTACTCATTGACAATAGTGCTTTTAGCTTAACTTGTGAGTAATGGCCTATCCTAGACAACTTATCACAAGCGAAGAAGTAAGCAAATTTAAACCAATTGTCGATAAGTTACTACCAAAACTTAACGCTTATTTGAGTTCAATAGGGCACAGGGAATAAATTACAAAAAAAGCCCGATGCCCGATGCCCAATGCCCGATGCCCAATTCCCAATTCCCAATTCGCCATGATTAATTGTCAAATTCCTACAGGATTAATTGTTTCTTGTCAAGCACCTACTGATTCGCCGCTGCACGATCCGATCGTAATTGCGGCAATGGCTCGAACCGCGGTCAATCGAGGAGCGGCGGGCGTGCGCATTGACACTCCGGCTCACATTGCGGCGGTGCGAAAACAGGTATCCGCTCCCATAATTGGGATTTGGAAGCAGCAATTGCCGGGATGCGAGATTTACATTACTCCTCGGTTTGAAGACGCGCAGGCGATCGCCGCTTCAGGAGCCGATATTATAGCCATTGACGCTACTCTGAGAAACCGTCCTGCTGGGGGCGAAGATTTAAAGACATTAATCGCGCAAATTCACAGCGAATTGGGCAAATTAGTGATGGCGGATGTAGATACAATAGAAGCTGCCATCGCGGCAGCCCAAGCTGGTGCCGATACTGTAGCAACTACTCTTTTTGGTTACACTGCTCAGACGGAAAATTTCTCGCCGCCCGGATTTGATTTGCTGGCGGAAATGGTAGAAAAGCTTAAGGTTCCCGTTATCTGCGAAGGCGGGATCGCTGGGCCGTCCATGGCAAAAAAAGCATTGGACTTAGGAGCGGTGGCTGTTGTTGTCGGCACAGATATTACTGGGATTGATATTAAGGTGACAGCCTATAATTCTGTGATTAAAAAGTAAGTTCGGCTACGGATGAGTGTAAGTGATTTAACTCACATCTTGCACCATTCTCAAGAAAAGGCTGGACGGCCTGTTCCATAAAGAGTGAATTTTCTCGCTTCACAGGCCGTCCAGCCTTTTCATAAAAAGCTTATTGAGAATGGTGCAACATCTCAGTTAACGAATTTAACAGAGAGAAGGAAGTTCGGCAACGGATTGTTTAACTGATTTTACGGATTTTTCGGCTCGAAGGAAGTTCGGCAACGGATTTTACGGATTTTACGGATTATACGGATAGAAGGAAGAAGGAAGAATGGAGAATAAATATTCGGCGATAGAAATCGCTTGTAGGCCACCGAAACGCGCAAGGTAAGGGTGGGAAATCTCGGGCGATTTTAATCGCCCTTTATCAAGGGAAGTTGCTAAATCAGCGCGCCGTTGATAAAGCTGCTAACTGCAGCCAAGGCGATCGCCCCCAGTACCGCGCTCCAAATACCCATCCGCAAGCTAAATCCTTCAACTAACTTCGCAGCCGAGGCAAAAACAATCACGTTCATTACAAAAGCAAACAGGCCGGAAAGCAATCCCAGCGTTAGCAGGTTCGGTACGAAAAAAACTGCTTTCAGAATTGGCAAAATTAAAACATTCAAAATTCCCAAAACCGCAGCGGAAATTACTGCTTTCGGTGTACTGTCAATTTGTACGCCGATCGGCAGTTGAGAAATTAGCAGCAAGCTGCTGCCCGTCACCAGCCAAGCAATCAAAAAATCGATCGGTTCCACAGCGCCTCTACCTCCTTAATAGTTGAATTGTCATAAAAACCAGATATTTAATATAAATATATTTTAATCAAACAATCCGGGGGATTCGTCTGCCAACCGGCATAATTTATGTCTGTCCCTAAAGAGTTAGAAGTTATAATCGCTGTATCATCCGCAAAAAATCCGGATGGGAACCATATCAACGTGTTAGTTGAATAAAAAGAGCAGATTAATTAATATGGCTGGCGATTTTTCTTTTAACTCTAAAGTCCGATTCGACAAAAAAGGCTTAAACAATCCTGCACGGCAAGGCAGCAGATCGTTCCAAGCTATGATTTTTCTGGTGCTAGTCACTACCTTGGTGACACTGCCGACATTTCGTCTAGCGGAACTGCAACTGGTACAGGGAGCCTACAACCGACAGCGGGCGGAAAATAACCGCATTCGCCCTGTTTCAGTGCCAGCGACTCGCGGCCAAATTTTAGACCGCAGCGGCCAAATTTTTGCAGCCAGCCGCGTATCTCGATCGGTGTATTTGTGGCCAAAAGAGCGATCGGCCAAGGAGTGGCAAGAGATCGCCGCTACACTGAGTCCGATCGTCAAACTTCCCGCAGCCGAAATTATCAAAAAAATCGATGGAGTTGGCTACAGATCGGCCCTACCAGTGCGAATTACTAAGGATATCGATGTCGGTACTTTCGTCGCGTTGGGAGAGCAATCTAATACTTTGCGGGGAGTTGAAATTCGCGTAGAATCGAGCCGAGACAATCCCCACCAGCAATTAGCAGCTCACCTTTTGGGATACGTCGGCGAAGCTAGTTTAGATCAATTAAAAGCTAATCCTGCATATCCGATGGGAATGATCGTCGGTCAGATGGGAGTTGAAAAATTAGCCAATTCAACTTTAGAGGGCGTTTGGGGAAACCGTTTAATCGAGGTGAATGCTAAGGGCGAGGAAATCCAAGATTTAGGTGTAAAAGACCCTATTCCCGGCAAACCGGTGCAGCTAACTTTAGATTTAGATATGCAGAAAACTGCGGAAAAAGCTTTGGGCGATCGCCTGGGTGCGGTTGTGGCGATCGACGTGAAAACCGGAGCTCTTTTAACAATGGCTAGTTGGCCGACATTTGACCCCAATATTTTCACCCGTAAGGTAAGTCAAGAAGAATGGGATCGGCTGCAAGGACCAGAAAAACCATTTTTAAATCGGGCCGTTCAAGGCTATCCAGTCGGCAGCACTTTTAAAATTGTCACTGCTGTAGCCGGGATGGAGTCTGGCAAGTTTTCTCCTGACTCGACTTTGGTAAGTTCTGCTTCAATTAACATCGGCGGAATTACCTTTAACGAACACAGCGCTGGTTACGGCGTTATCGGTTTCCGCGATGCTTTAGCCTACAGCAGCAATACGTTTTTCTATCAAGTAGGTATGACTGCAGGGCCGGAAGAAATGGCGAAATGGGCTAAAAAAATGGGCATTGGCGGTACTATTAATTTAGATCTTTTGGGGATAGACGGCGCCAATCACGGTCAAGTTCCGATCCCAGCAGAGAAACAGAAAATGTATGGGGAAGATTGGTATGTTGGCGATACAGTAACAATGGCGATCGGTCAAGGTTTGGTACTTTGTACTCCCCTAGAATTGGCTGTGATGGTGTCAACTATTGCCAATGGCGGTTGGCGAGTGCAGCCGCATTTGTTGGCTTCTCAAACCAATACTCCTATAACTCAAAAAATTTCAACAGGTATTAAGCCTGCAACTTTGAATGTAGTTCGCCAGGGATTGATGGAGGTGGTGAAAAAAGGTACAGGCCGTGGCATGAATGACGGTACTATTCCTTTAAGTGCTGGTAAGACTGGGACTGTGGAAATGCCCGGTTATCCTGACAATTCTATGTATGTAGGTTTTGCTCCTGCTGACAAACCTGAAGTTGCGATCGCAGTTATAGTTGAAGGCGGCGGATTTGGTGCAGTATCGGCGGCACCAATTGCTCTTGAGGTATTTAGAACCTATTTTCAAAAGCAGGGTTTTAAACCTACTAATAAGCCTCTCTAGTCATTAGTTAATTGTTGACTGTTGACTGTTGACTGTTCACATTTTGTCCCTTACTTCGATCGCACTATCCTGGATATCTGGGAAAAGTGCGATCGATCAAAATTTTTCCCCTACCAATCGTCTCACTTCCACGGTCGATAAATTCATCATTTGCGCTACCTGTTCCAGACTCATTCCAGAATTTAAGAGTTGAGTTACGAGCGATCGCAATGTTGACTCCGCTGCCAGTCGTGCTTGCTCAGATTGTTGAAAGGCTGACTCCGCTGCCAGTCGTGCTTGTTCCTCGGCGAGTCGTCCCAGGTTTTCTTCCTTGTGAGTCTTCAAAAACTCACCCGTTTGAGGAACTCTAAACCTCAATTCTCCTGAAATTATATGCAATTCCAGTCCCAGCACTTCACTGAACAACCACAGCGTATCAAAAGCGATATTGTTGGCTGCAATCGGCTCGTACTGATTGTTTATTAGACGTACTCCCTGTAAAATCGGATTTAGGTAATCTCCCGACGGATCGTACTGAAAATATTCCCTAACTCCCAAAGCCCGATAAATTTCTGGTTTGGTCTCTTGGTCTTTCGTTTGAGTTGTTTCCGAAGTAATTTCTAGCACAAAATCGGGAGTAATACCCCCTTCTTCCCAAACTTTATAATTATCCCTTTTGCGGTTAGCAACTCCAAACACCACATAAACATCCGGGGCCACAACTGCCTGGTTGTTCCCTTCTTCATAATATATGAAAGAATTGGCTGACACGTAAACATCAGAACGTTCTTGAAAGTAAAGCTTGACAGCTTCAACGCTGTAAGTCATGTAATCGCGCGTGATGTCGCTTTCAGCCATCGGCTCTCCGTCGCTGCTGGGATATTCAATTTCTACTTGTTCGACTTGAGTTAAAATTGTCATTTTTCAATTTTCCTCAAAGTTAATTAATTTAATGTCCGGTAAATAAGCGTTCTAAGGTTTCTAGTTAGGACTTCCTTCCTAGTAGTTTTATGAAGACTCAAGTCCTCACTACAAACCTATTTAATTGTGGTCGTGACTGCCGACATGATATGATTTAATGCTAGCATTCTGTCGGAGTTTTTAACATTTAGAGATTTCTCAAAAAAATCAACAGGGGTAAGGTGCGCACTTCGCACCCTACATAATTAGCTTCTGCGTCCAGGACTGTAAGGCGGGTCTGACGTTTGACAGATACAGACAATTTAAATTCTAATTAACCCCTCTATCCAAAATAATCATTTCCGAACCAACAACCGGACTTCTAGCTATTAACTTCCCTTCCCTATTCGCAATTTCTAGCTTGCTGAAATCGAGTGAATTAGCTTCTTTCCACATTTTAGTTGCTAGTTGATTTTGCTCGACTTCGCTGAGTTTGTACCAATCTTCAGCGACTTTTACCGTCAAACTGCTGCTATAAAAATTAGCTTGAACAGACTCAACTAAACCGCCGCCAAGTCGATTCGTAATTTCAGCAACTTGATTTTGAATCGCAGCAATCAGAGACTGTTCCGGCGTCAGCGGCGGCGGTGGGATAAGTTCTACTGGTTGCGGTTTTTCCGGAGCCGCTAAATCGGGCAAGTTGCTTTTGAATTTAGCAGATATTGGCTCAGACGGTGCGATCGCCTCTGGCGATTTCGGCGTTTCCGGCGCCACAAAATCGCCAAAGGTTGGCGGCGACTGCTGCGCTGCTGGGAAAGGCACTTTTGCTAGTTTCTGGGGCGGTTTTGCCGAGAAACTGTTGAGAGTTAAACCGACTGCAACGATCAGAATTGCTGCTATGGCGGCGTTTAAAATTGGATCGGACAGCTTCTGGTTCGCAGAGGGCGGTAGCAGATCCCGCACTAGCCGCACAATACTTTGCCAAATTACACCGACTTTCTTTAAAAAACTCCCCTCGGTGCCTTTTGATACAGGCTTTTTATCGGATTTTACAGCAACTTTTGGCGGCACGCTGTTAACTTCCGCAGCAACAGCCGCAGGAGTTGTTGTTGCTGAGTCAGAAGCGGTGGGCGCGATCGGCTTTTGGGCCTGCAACGGGGGTTCTGCTGCTAATTTTTTGCCTTTTTTTCCCAAATTCCCAATCCACGCAATCAAAGCATTGATTCTCTGATTTTTGGGAACAGCGCTGCTGGCATTTTGAGTTTTGCTACCAGTGGGGGCAGACTTTGCAGGCGAGTCAACCTCCGGTGTCGGAGATTGAGAGGGTTCTGGAATTGACTGGTTTAGTTGTTCTTCTGACATTTTCTCTGCCTTGGGGCGTTGCAAATATATCTAAAAGCGATAAATTTTTAGTTGAGCCATCTCAACCTTAATTTATCATTTCATTAGTTGTAACTGAATCAAAATGAGTATCAAACGCCGTCACTTTCTAGTTTTAGGCAGTCTCAGCAGCTTAGGTTTTGCCGGAGTCTGGAAAATGTTTCAGCTTCGGACTTCCTGGGGTACAGACACCGATGCTGCTGTGGCTTCTAACGTTGAGGCAGAAAGGACGATCGTCCCATTGCCGGCCTCACCGCCTATTTTACGCTTTATTTCGGTGGCCGACACCGGTACCGGCGCTGAAGGTCAGTATGCTGTGGCTGAGGCGATGGCGCAATATCACCGGGAAAACCCTTTTAATGTTGCTGTTCTCGCCGGCGACAATATCTACAATAACGGCGAATTTGAAAAAATTAATGCTGTTTTCGAGCGGCCTTATCAGCCGTTATTGCAGCAAGACGTAAAATTTTATGCTTGTCTGGGAAATCACGACATCCGCACTGATAACGGCGATCCGCAAGTTAAATATCCGGGTTTTAATATGCAAGGTCGCTACTATACTTTTCGGCGCGATCCGGTACAGTTTTTTGCTTTAGATACCAATCACAATGCTGACTGGAAAAAGCAGCTTGTTTGGCTGGAAAAAGAGTTGAGTCAGAGCACCGCACCTTGGAAAGTTGTGTTCGGCCACCACCCGATTTATTCCTCGGGTGTCTACGGATCGAATCAATCTTTTATTAAGACTTTGGCGCCTTTGTTTCAAAAGTACGGCGTGCAGCTTTATATCAACGGACACGAGCACAGTTACGAACGCACTCGGTCGATTAACGGTACGACTTATTTAATTTGTGGGGCCGGCGCAGGCACTCGTCCGGTGGGGCGTTCTGAGTGGACGGAGTATTCTGCGACGCGCCTGAGTTTTGCGACGTTTGATGTCTATAAAGACCGGATGTTTGTCAGTTCTATCGGTACTGACAAACTGGTTTTTGACAGGGGAGCGATCGAAGTGCGATCGGCTTAATTCAGATTATATTCAGGAGGAAACAAAATGAATAGGGGTTTTAGAGCCAATAAAACTGGTTTTGTTTTAGAAACAACTGTAGAAGGTACGTTGAGAGGCCACGGATATCTCGAAATATGTCCCCAGTTGCCGAAAAAGCGCAAGCGAGATTGGCTCTTAATCTCTACTGAAAATCCCAAGCGATATGCTAAACAGGTTTATATTGGGTCTAGCATCTATGAAACTGAAATAAATGTCGATTTTTATATTGTTGGTTCCGGTTTGTTTCCTCTGGGTCTAATTGTTGAGTGCAAGTGGCAAGAAGACAAAGGTTCAGTAGATGAGAAGTATCCTTACCTCAATTTAAATATTAAAAATTGTTATCGGGTGCCAACTATTGTTATAGTGGGCGGTGATGGTATGAGGCAAGGTTCGATCGACTGGTTTAAAAAACAAATTCCCGACAATCAAAATCTATTGGGAGTTCACAAGCTCGAAGGTTTCATTACCTGGGCTAACAAACATCTGTAATCAGGAATTACCCATAAAGATTTGTCCATGACTGAGACCGATCGCGATCGGGCTTTAGAGCTTCCCTACAGTTGCATTTTTTTGGGAAACTGCTATAATTCACGGTAACGCACTATTAGTCATCGAATATTTTTTTTGAAACTTTAAAAAAAAATCGCCGTTTTTTTCTGGTTAACAGCTTGACTCTGAATCTTTTGGGAAGTATAATTAAATAATGGGAATAGTGGCAAAAATAAAATTTTATCCACCACTCCCATTATCTAAATAATATCCGGAAAGTCCAGAAAAATCAATAGGTAATAGTTCCTTTTTTTCGGGTCGATTTTTTAACAAAATTGCAAGAAACCCGGCTTCTTGCACAAGACCTTTCCACAATACCTTGAGGAGAGCATCAAGCGTCAATCGATTTTAGATTTTAGATTTGAGATTAAAGAATTGAAGCATTGACCCGACGGATAAATTCGGGGGGCAAGTTTCATCGGATACAGGTTTTTTATTTCTGGACGGATGAATCCGGGGGCTTGTATC
>NZ_JAUBTO010000239.1:0-8027 GCF_036702495.1 Microcoleus sp. C2D2
CTTTAAGTCGGGGAGTTTTTCCATTCCTTGATCTAATGTCTATCTCGTCTTCTTGTCAAGGGGGTTGAGCAATTACGTTTTTTCTTTTATCTTTCCATATTGCTACAGCTACCCCTCCCCCGCCTCCGACGTATACATGGTGTACTTATCAAATGATTCAAGTTAACACCAAAGAAATGATATCTGCTGCATATGGGATGGGCAACGTCCCGTCTGGTACAGATTTGAATGGTCTGTGCCAAGCGTTCTATACTAGAGATATCCGCGCTGAGGATAAACCTCTAGAGCTTGTTAGTGTTAGTGGTGTCCAAAACCAGACTAATCCTGATGCTTATTGGTTGGCAAATACTTCTAGACGTAAATTAACTCAAGAGGAGTTAGAGCAATATGAGTGTTTATTTAATAGAGATGGTGGTTCTGTTCTGTCTAGTAAAGTGCTAGATTTAATGCCTACTTCTCCTAATTCAATTCGCATTCCAGCTTTATTAATTGCAGCTTTAGAGAGTGTAAATTCTCCCGTTTTAAAGTTTGCTGCTGTTGTTAGCTATCGAACTGCTTTGCCTATAATGGTTATTGCTGGACTGGTTAAAGCTTGGAAGTTAGCATTTAAAAGATAGTTTATGCTTTTACGTTTCACTAAAATTGCAGGAGGGCTGAGGCTTCTTATTACAGAGGCTGCACCTATTGTTGTTACTTCTGCTAGTTTACTTTCTCTCCGAAGTGCTGCATATTTAGTTGGTTTTGGTTTAGGTAGTATAGCTAGCATTTGGCTTCCTATTATTGCAACATTAGTATCAATTACAGGATTTTTTAATGCTGGATCAAATACTCCTGAGTGTGAGGCATATCGCGCTCAGATGAGGTCTATTGATAATGCTAATCGTGCAGCTTATGCAGCTTGGCAAGTTGTCAATAAAGCTTATATAGATGGTCCATATAAAAATTATTTACTTGCTGCTCAGGCATTAGCTTTAAGCGCAGCACAACAATCTAAGTCAATGTGTGCAGGTCAGGTTGAATCTCGCCCTTGTGTTGTTTGTGCTGGATGTGGATATGGTGGCGGCTCTTGTTGTATTTCCACTACTTGTTATCCTCGTAATGAGTGCGAGGGTCAAAATTTTAATCGCCTTAATACAGGTCTTACAATGCCTGCCCCTCCGCCTCTTCCTGCAATACAAACTTATCCTGCTTGTTCTTCACCTAATTGTCCTCCTGGTAAGAAAGTCTGGACTCAAGTAATTTGGGCAAGTCCTGGGGGCAATTTTACAGACGTTAAGGGGTGTTTCATAATAGCTTATTCCCAGGATGCGCCTACTTTGGCTCCTAAAATAGAATACAATCCTTTTTTACCTAAGCTATTTGTAGAATCTCGCGCTATTTCCTACTATTTAGTACATGGGGATAGATATAGAGCATTGCAGGATAAGGATTGGAAAAATTTAGAAGCAGTCCAAGGATGGGATAAAGGATACTGGAGAAGCGAAGTAGTTGACCCTGAGTGTAGGGGTTGGCGTCCTGGTTGGAGTAAAATTGTTAAGTGATAATTATGAATTATTATTTGAGGTTGATTTTTAAGTCTTTTAAGTTGGGTCTTGCATTTAATTTGTTCACTTTATTTTTAATCGTTTTTTATACTCTGGTAGTTGAGTATTATTTTCGTCCTTTTCAAGTTGCTTTTAACCCTTTGATTGAATTTGGCACGGCTGTTTCTGGGAGGATAATTTTTACCGACGGCGATCCTAAAAATTATGCTTTCCGTCCGGCCTGGGCAAAAATCGAGTCTCAGTTTCGTTTGTTCATTCCTGAATTTCAGTTAAGGGCGGATTGGAAGCAGCCCGCGCCTCGCCTTGAGAGGTGGTGTAAAAGTCGAAATTGCTGCACTCATAGGATCGGATTTAGCGATCGCCGGATTTCTAACTTTAGATGCTTTACTTTGGATGATTGGTATTTGAGCAACCGCGATTTACTTGGCTCTCAGTTTGATGTGTCGGTTGTTTCAAACCTAGATGCCTTTTTATTTAAGCTTCCTAGGGGTTCTCGGGTCATTGTGAATGAACCTTTTGTATTATTCGCTAACCCCAAAAGTTTTAATGATTTTACTTCTTGGTTTTTGTCTTTGACCGCCAAGCATCCTGGTTTGCGTTTTGAGATCGGTTTGCAAGTCCATCTTCAATGGATTGATGCTTACTGGTGGCAATACCACGGCTGGCTTATTCCTGCTCTGGGTGAATTTGGTCGCCGTCATCACATTAAATGGGGTCTAACCGAATTTTCTATATACGACCGTGTTTGGAAATCCCGCCTCGCTTACGGTGGGGCTAATCCTGAGCGGATGAGGTTAATTGATCGTTTTGAGTCAATCATTCCTGATCGCTTTCGTCGTGCCGTCGTCGCGCATCAAGCTTACATTTTGCATCGTGACGCTTTTCGCGCTGGCGCTAGTCATTTCGTCCAGTGGGGCAACTTTCCAACTATTTGGTTTGCCTATGAGATAGATCCTGCTTACACTTCCACTTTCGCGCTTTATGATTTGGATGGGAATCCCCAATTAATAGACCTCTTGCGAAAGTGCGAGCGTTCTCGGTAAAATAAAAGAAAAAATTAGCTTAATAATATGAATTACGAACAATTACAAAAGTTAACGCCCAAAGACTTTAAACGCTACTGTGGAGTACATCAAGAGACATTCAAAGAGATGGTAAAAATAGTCAAAGCGGAAAAAATACTTCAAAAAAAATCAGGAAGACCAAGTAAATTGTGCGTAGAAGACCAAATCTTAATGACATTATCCTATTTGCGAGAATATCCTAGTTTTTTTCATCTGGGAATTAAATGGGGTATTAATGAATCAAATGCTTATCGAATTGTAATTAGAACTGAGAAAGCTTTAATAAATTCAGGTTTATTTAATTTACCTGGTAAAAAATTTCTTTATCAAAGTCAAAATGAGATAGAAACTGTAGCGGTGGATGTGTCAGAACATGAAATAGAGCGTCCTCAAAAAAAGCAAAAGAAATATTATAGTGGAAAGCAAAAATATCATACAATAAAATCGCAAGTTTTAGCCAACACAAAAAGTACCGAAATAATATGTACAGCTTTTAGTAACGGGAAAACGCATGATTTTAGTTTGTTTAAAAAAAGCAAGCTCGGGATGAATAAAGAACTTGAGCTTTTAGGTGATAAGGGTTATCAAGGAATAAAAAAGATTCATACTAATAGTAGAACACCGCTCAAAAAAATAAAAAATAAAAAACTGACTCAAGCCGAAAAAGTTTTAAATCGGCAACTAGCAAAAGACAGAATTATTATTGAAAATATACATCGAAGTTTAAATATATTTAGAATACTTTCATCAAGATATCGAAATCGAAGAAGACGCTTCGGATTAAGATTTAATTTGATCGCTGGTATTTATAATTATGAACTTTATTTGAAGACAAATTAGCGCTCGCCTGAGACTTTCGCAAGAGGTCTAATGTTCCATCTCAAAAACAGGTTTCGTTTGTGGGTGAAAAAGCTTTTCTTAGGTAGGACTCTTCAACTGTAGAAGCTAAAGGGCAAAAACTACTTGCTGTTTTTCAACTTTTCCAAAAGTAGTTTACTAAGAGGGGGCCTGAGATAGTAGGGAATCTTTACCATAACGGCAGTTTATCTAGAGAGTGAAAGCCTTAAGTATCCTTACTATAGCGGTACACAATCTCACTTAAGAAGCTTGAGAACACAGGGTTTCTGCTACTCCATCTTTCTGAGAAAGGCTATATGCAGGACTACCCTTGATTGCTTTTTTGAGATTTACCAAAACTTTTAAAGATGTAAATTGCTTTACAGCAGCTTTACGGAAATTTGAGAAAGCCCTCACTCCCAAAACATCTTCCACCATCATCAATCAGCTTCTGGGCCGCCAGAAGAATACCCGCCCCCATAGCACGCTTAACCTCCTCCCAGCAACAGCGGATGCACCAAATACCGCCCCACAACCCAGGAAGCCGAGGGGGAGAGCGTTTGACGTATTTATTTGCCTGTTCGGGTCGATCGCCCGCGGGCATCTCAACAACCGCCAACAAGTCACAATTCCCACAAAAATTCAAAATCCCAAACCCAAAACTGCCCAACCCCAGTACGATCGATCTAGTTAGCAAAAATAAGTAAAAACATTACCGGAGTAATTTTTATGGATCTGGTCGTACTCCAGAACTGGCTGGACAACATCTCCTTCGCCATTTTGTTCTCAACAATGCTAATTTACTGGGTTGGCGCAGCTTTCCCCGGCATTCCCTACTTGGGGGCCCTAGGAACCGCAGGAATGGCCGTCGCCAACCTATCCATCGCTGCTTTACTCGGTTCTCGATGGATAGAAGCCGGCTACTTTCCCTTAAGCAATCTCTACGAATCCCTATTTTTCCTAGTTTGGGGAATCACCGCCATCCACCTAGTGGCGGAAAACATGAGCCGTTCCCGCTTAGTAGGAGTAGCCACATCCCCCGTAGCAATGGCAATATCCGCCTTTGCAGCCCTGACTCTGCCCGCAACCATGCAATCTGCAGAGCCCCTAGTACCCGCCCTCAAATCAAACTGGCTGATGATGCACGTTAGCGTCATGATGCTGAGTTACTCAACTTTAATGGTAGGAGCGCTACTGGCGATCGCCTTTTTAATCGTCACCCGCGGTCAAAAAATCGAACTCACCGGTAGTTCCTTCGGCACCAACAGCAACCGCAACGGCAACTACCGCCTCCAACGCCCTCAAAACCCCGAACCTCAAAGTGCAGAAACCAGCGCCGACACCGCATTAGTGTTCAGCGAACCCTCTTTCAACTCCAACAATAACGGTTTGGGCACCACCGCAGTGCTCGAATTAGCAACCGTTCAAACCCCATCAACCGCCTCAACTCAAACCGCAGAACTTCTCTCGCCCCAGCGCTTGAATCTAGCAGAAACTCTTGATAACATTAGCTATCGCATCATCGGTTTAGGATTCCCCTTACTGACAGTTGGCATTATTGCCGGTGCTGTTTGGGCTAACGAAGCTTGGGGATCGTACTGGAGTTGGGACCCGAAAGAAACTTGGGCGCTGATTACTTGGTTGGTTTTTGCTGCCTACCTGCACGCCCGCATTACTCGCGGCTGGCAGGGAAGACGCCCAGCAATTTTAGCCGCCACAGGTTTTGTGGTAGTTTGGATTTGCTATCTAGGCGTTAATCTGTTAGGCAAAGGTTTACATTCCTACGGTTGGTTTTTCTAATTCCCGATCCACCAACGGGCCACAGAAGAACAGGATAAGTCAAACAATAGGGATTAATATTCTCTCCGGTTGTAGGGTGGGCAATTCCCACCTTACTCAACCCGCGAGGCTGTCAAATTTTCTGCTCTCGAACCTAGAACCTAGAACCTCTTTCCTCAACATCCATCCGTTAAATCCGTTACATCCCGTACACTGCTCGTTGCCGAACTTCATTAAAATAAGGACAATGGATATGGACGAATCGCCAATATTTCCCCAAGAAGACGATGTTTTGTCTGCCCCTACCAGCGCTTTGATGTATCAATGTACATTCAAAGTCAGCGAATTTATGGCCATTATGCAGTCAAAATTGGTAGAGGAAAAGTTATTCTCAGACGGCATGGATTGCGAGCTATTAAGAGCCGGAAAAAACTGGACAAAAGGAAAACTTAGGATGCGTCTGGAGTTCAGCCCGAGCGAACCTGAGATCAAAGAACAAAAAGCCCTTTCTGTCGCCCCGGAAATATCAGACACCGTGCAAATCAACGGCGCAGATAGCTCAAATCAAACCGATATAAATGAGCAATTAAATCTCAGTGAATCAACACAAATAAGTAATAATATTCCAATGTCTAGGTATCCCGACCGCGACCCCCAAAGTCTAGGAATGTGGAGCTAAGAAGCCAAAGGCTGGGAGATAGGGAGATAGGGAGAGGGGGACGATCCCCTTCTTTCCTCAAAATCCATCCGTTAAATCCCCTACACTCCTCGTTGCCGAACTTCCTTCTTTTTGCTTAATGAAAAACTGCTCTCATGGCTGAATCTTCCAATTGGACGCACCTCCACGCTCAACTGCACCGGACGCTGTTGCACCGACAAATATTGCCATCACATCAGCGATTGTTAGTAGCAGTATCCGGCGGACAAGATTCTCTGTGTTTAATTAAATTACTGCTAGATTTGCAGCCAAAATGGGGCTGGAACCTAGGGATTGCTCACTGCGATCACCGTTGGCGTTCTGACTCGGAAGCCTCGGCCAATCATGTAGAACAATTAGCTAAAAACTGGGGAATATCCTACTATTTGGAAACAGCATCGGACATCCCCAAAACAGAAGCAGCCGCCAGACAGTGGCGATATCAAGCTTTAACCGAAATTGCGATCGCCCACAACTACCCCTACATTGTTACAGGCCACACAGCCAGCGATCGCGCCGAAACACTCCTCTACAACCTGATTCGCGGCAGCGGCGCCGACGGACTTTCCGCCCTCACCTGGACGCGGCCCCTGCTCGATTTTCGATTGCCGATTTTAGATTTTAGATTGGGGAATTCCGGCGAAAATCCCAACTCCCAAATATCTGCCGATTTTAGGTTGGAAAATCAGGATGAAAATTCCCAATCGAAAATCCAAAATCTCAAATCTAAAATCTATTTAGTCCGTCCCTTGCTGGAAATAACTCGCTCACAAACAGGTCAATTTTGTCAAGAGCAAAAACTACCAATTTGGGAAGATTCCACAAATCAAGACTTGCAATATACGCGCAACCGCATTCGATCGGAATTATTGCCTTATTTGGAAACTCATTTCAACCCAAAAGCCCAACAAGCGCTAGCTCAAACAGCCGAACTCCTCCGCGCCGACGTAGAATATCTCGAACTTGCAGCCAGCGACTTGCTACAGCGAGCAATGTCTCCAATTGGAGATAATCCGCAGGTGAATTTTCAACTTCCCGTCAAGTTAAATCGCCCGATTTTGCGCGAAGCACCCCTGGCATTGCAGCGACGGTCAATGCGGCAACTACTGCAACAAATATTGCCCTCCGCACCCAGCTTTGAAAGCGTAGAAAAACTAACCAGCTTAATCGTAGCGCCCAACCGATCGCAAACCGATCCATTTCCTGGAGGAGCGATCGGTCGAGTGGAAAACCCTTCGATAATTTTAGCGAGACAGGGGGGAATCCCCACAACATAACCACTTCGGCATCGCGCGAGGATGAGAGTCGAGTGAGTTGACGATTGCACCGCCGACTCTCATGGACTCTTTGTCACTCTCTTTCATCGAGGCGGTGCAATCGTCAACGAACAAAATCCTTGCTCTATCTCTGAATCTATGCGATCGGGGTTACTAGAGCGTCGGTTCAGTATTAGGTATTGACAAGAAAAAGGCTGTATGCAGTTACCCGGTCAATGAGTTCGACTCTATGCTCGGTTTAATTGGCAGAACCTTATCCATTCGAGCAATGACATGAAGGTTATGGACAACAGCGACTCGGCGTAGTGAGAAGAGATTTTTACGTTGTCCAATATAGCGGGCACGATTCCCCTGCCAATGACCAATATGAGCTAAAGAATGTTCAACTGTAGTACGCTCTCTCAATTCTTGACGACCAATAGTAGTGGATTGACGCGCTCGCAACTCTTGCATTAAGGCTTCATCAGCATGAATTGATATACTGCGTCCTTTTTTACTGTTCGTACAGTCTTCCCTCAGAGGACAAATTGCACATGCACTCTCAGGAAAATGAACAACTTTTCCGGGTTCAAATGGGATACTTACCTGATTTGGGCAGCTAATTAAATGCGTATCCCAGTCTAGGAAAAAGGCATTTTTATCAAACCGGCCAGAATTTCTGACCGGCCACGCCTTAGAAAATATTTTTAATTGCTCATCCCGCTGTGTGACCCAATGACTGGATAAATAAGCTCGGTCAATATGTAACTCAGCTAGAGCGCCAGTCCAGTAAAAAAGGTTGACAAAAAGCAGGAAGTATGATGGGCTAGAAAAACTAGCCCAGTAAGTG
>NZ_JAUBTO010000240.1:0-7628 GCF_036702495.1 Microcoleus sp. C2D2
TATCTTGCACTTTACTCTCGCTCGCGCGCTCGAAACCCAGGCCAGGCAATATGCGAGCGATTATTCAGCAAGCCCTAATTAAATTAAAATCTACTATCCCCCGGAAAACTGTAGTAGGGCTAAACTGATTGTCGTTGAGAGAAGTTACTCGCTGTTCTAAATTATCTAATTTAGTGGTGATGGTTTTGAGTTCTGTCGCAAAGTCGGCTTGTAGCCTTTGTACAACTGCCAACTCTTCTCGATTGGGGAATGTATTGCTCAAGCTATAAATTATACGTCCAACCTTTATTAAATAAGTATTAAAAGCAGCAGCAAATTCATAACGGGTTATAGCACGATTACCCTCGAAAGTATTTTTGCCATAACCAGCAATGCAACGATATTTTTCTACCAAGCTTCGTAGCGCTTCATAAGCCCAATCCCCCGGACTAACATCTCGCAAATCTGTGACACTGGTAACTTCCTCCATAGCATCTGGTGGTTGGCTATATAGTTGGGGCAGTTGTAATTGGTTAGGAGGAATTTTTGGGACTTGAGGTTCCTCATTAGAGGTGACGGAGGGCAACCTATTACCAGAAGATAGTTGGTTTTTCAAGGTGCTAGAAATCACATTTGAATTACTCAATAATTCTTCCCAATATTTCTGGGATAAGACTCGATCGCCCCTAACCTCCTCACCTTCGATCGGGCTTAAAAAGGGGGGAACATAGCCCTCCTCCTTTCCAAGAGGGGTTGGGGGGATATTCGAGGGTTCAATATTACTAACCGACAAGTCTTGGGATTCTTCCCCAAAATCCTTTGAGTTAAAAGTTGTTACAGATGATGGACGCAGAGATTCGTTAGTCGTGTTAATTTCATCAGTTGATGTAAGCATAACATCTGAAGTGTCTGCCAATCTAATAACTTGCTCAGTAGCCTTATTTGGTAGTCCTGCATAGCAATGAAAATGTGTTATAATTTGATTTTTTATAACCTACCTTAAATTTTAGCTTATGAACTGTCCCAAGTGTAACTCTGAATACATCTTGAAAAATGGTCGCACTCGCTCCGGCAAGCAAAATTTTAAATGTCGAGATTGTGGAAGACAATTCGTCATGACTCCCAGACATCAACCGATTTCATTAGCAACAAAAGAGTTGATAGAGCGACTTTTATTAGAAAAGATATCTCTGGCTGGGATTGTGAGGGCGACTAGGGTTTCGGAAGGGTGGTTGCAATACTATGTTAATAAAAAATTAGGAGCTGTAAAAAGAGAATTAAAAGTGAAGTCAAAAAAGAAAGGGAAGCTCACAATTCAATGTGATGAAATGTGGTCATTTGTAGGCAATAACGATAACAAGCAGTGGATTTGGCTGGCAATTGATGTATCAACTAAAGAAATTGTAGGAGTGTATATTGGCAAAAGAGATCAAGCTGGCGCTCAAGGATTATGGGATTCTTTACCACCTGTTTATCGTCAATGTGCCGTAAGCTATACAGACTTTTGGAGCGCCTATGGAACAGTTTTTCCTCAAAAAAGACACAAGGCAGTAGGAAAGGAGACTGGTCTGACAAACTATATAGAAAGATTTAATAATACGATGATACAAAGAATATCTAGATTGGTGAGAAAAACTCTTTCATTCTCCAAAAAACTATCCAATCATATTGGGGCTATTTGGTATTTTATTCATGAGTATAACGCCAGTTTATCTATCAATTAAAACCCTGGATTTTCCTTGCTATGCAGGACTACCCTTATTTGACTGATAATAGTGGTAATTAACGATGCGTGCAGGCGTGTTTGTTGAGATATACGCAGAAATTCTGTGCGGCTTTTTTTGTCAGATTTGCAAAAAGTTGTTTCGCTTTTTCTACCTGTCCCATCCATAAATAAGCTTGGGCTTCATTGATTCTTCGTTGTGAACCGCCAACCTTATTCAGATTTTCAATCAGATGATACCAGTCAAGGATTTCTCGGCGTTGTCGATTTGGGGCGACTAAAGCGATAATATTCCAAATTCCATCATGTCCATCTCCCAGACAGGTAACAATTGACGCGATGGGTTGACTGTTGACCCAATTGAGGAGCCCAATATTATCTTGATAACCCGCGAGCAACCCACTGTTAGTCTGGATTGCTTTATAGTCTTTATAGATGCATTCTATCCCTGGTGCAGTTCTTAATCTAACTTTTCCTCCATCTACCGATAATTCTTCAATTAGTGCTGTTACAGTCGGCAACTGAAACTGTTGCCGATGAACTAATCTCTGCTGTGACATGGCATTGGTTTGGACACCGGTGATGTATTCTAAATCTACTGCCGTTTGCTCGTATGACATATTGGCACTCAATCTCAGACAACATTGTTCCAAATGTGGACTAATTCTTGTGCAGGGCTTAACTCCGAGTAGTTTAGCTTGTTTCTCACTGATTTTGAGTATTCCTAATGTACTGGTAAGTTTTCTGGTTCTACCGGCAGTTGTTCCGGTTGATTGCTTAAAAAAAAAGCAGCAATTTCGGGACTGACATACTGTTGAAGCTGTGTCTGAATAGTTTTTTCTATACTTCCTTTGCGTGAACTGTTGTTCAGATTCAGCTTCTGTATATAAAATCTCGGCAATTGCTCTGGTATATTCTTGCAGCTTTCTTTGTTTCTCTGGATTCATAATTTTTCGAGAGTGGTAAACATATTTAATTATGGACTAATGAGGGGCATGGTATTTCTGAGTATTTGTACTCATTGCCTAAGTGTTATGCTCCCGTCAGGAATTACTTTGTGAGAAATGCGGAAAGAGCCAAGAGTCTGTGATATAATCTATTATCTCTAAAATTTACGATATAAAACCTATGACATCTAGTTGGATTATTAAGTATTATCCAAATCCTCAAGCGTCTTTACGCCTTTTTTGCTTTCCTTATGCAGGTGCAGGTGCTTCTATTTTCCGCACTTGGTCTACTTATTTACCCCCATATATTGAAGCTTGCGGCATACAACTGCCAGGGCGAGAAAATCGATATAAAGAAAAGAAATTCACTAATATATTTCCTTTAATTGACGCTCTTGCAACAGCATTTTTACCTAATCTAGATCGCCCTTTTATGTTTTTTGGTCATAGTGTTGGCGCATTGCTCAGTTTTGCAGTGGCGCGTCAACTTCGTAGACTACGATATCCTACTCCATTACACCTATTTATTTCTAGTAATTCTGCCCCACAACTTCCTAATTTAGATTTACCGATCGCTAAACTTTCCGATGCCGATCTTTTAGAAGAAATACGCCTTTACAATGGTACACCAAGTAACATTTTAGAGAATCAAGAATTTATAAACTTCTACTTACCAATTCTGCGAGCAGATTTAACATTAAAGGAAAGTTATGTTTACCTACCTGAACCCCCTCTTAATTGTCCGATTTCTGCATTTGGAGGTATAAACGATCCTAAAATTAGCCGAGATTTTCTAGCTAGTTGGCAAGAGCAAACCTGTAAAAGATTTAACCTACAAATGTTTCCTGGAGATCATTTTTACTTAAAAACTCAACAAGAGTCTTTGCTGAAAACGATCATTCTTGATTTAACCAAACAGGTTTTATTGTAGCGGCTAGGACTTACGCATTGACAAAATAGCTCAATTGTGCATATGGGGAACTGAGGTGAGTTCAGTTCCCAAAACAAATAGAATTGGGTAAAATTGCTTAAGCTATCAGGAGAAAAAAATATTAGAACCAGAACTAAGCCATCTACTGCACTGTGCAACTTGGAAAAGTACACATATTTTCTCTTAGCTGAGTCTAAATATTCAGGTTGCTGTCGGCTCTCCGAAATTTTAGATGAACTATCTCACGATAGCATTAACCGTTTTTTGTTAAGGGAAAGATATGAACCAAAAGATTTATTTAACGAACTCAAACCACATATTGAGTTAATAGGTGGGACATTAAGCGGGGATGACACAGTTATTAAAAAGCCTTAATGTTACCGCAATTTAACTGAATTTATTGGATATTTTTGGTCAGGTAATCAGCATCGTCCAGTTAAAGGAATCAATCTGATTACATTGTATTACACCGAGAGTAATGGTAAGTCTGTACCCGTAAATTATCGAATATATAACAAACAGGAGGGAAAAACCAAAAATGATTATTTTCGGGAAATGATCGCGGAAGTATTAGTGTGGGGATTACAGCCAGAGATAGTGACAGGAGATAGTTGGTATTCCAGTAAAGAAAACTTGAAGTTTTTGAGAAACCAAAAACTAGGTTTTATGATGGGGATAGCGAAAAACCGCCAATTGGCTATGACGACCGGGAAATACACGGCTGTGAAAAATATCAAAATCCCCCCAGAAGGACAAGTTGTTCATCTCAAAAATTTCGGGCAAGTGAAAGTATTTCAGAAGCAGTTCAAAAACGACACAGAGAGATACTATAGCAATCCTAAATGATTTTCTCTATCTAGAGCAATCCTAAATGATTTTCTTTGTGTAAGTATATTGACGTATTTTTGGGAAATCAAATTTATGTTCGTTAGTAAAAAACTCAAATAAAAATTTGACAATCTTAAAAGACCTACATAAATACCAATACTTTCTTAAAAAGTTTTTAGCTTGTAACCAAATATCTTCAACGGGATTCTGTTGGGGAGCATTGGGAGCAAATAAAATACAAGTAATTGACCAATTATCAGGTTCTTTGTCACCATTTAGTTCTAATAAAAAGTCTCTAAATTCTCCATATCTATGATAACTAGCTCCATCCCAAATCAAGATAATCTTGCGATTTTTATATTTATTTTGTAAGTATTTTATGAATTTAACTGTTGATTTTCCATCACCAGATGGATGGCTTTGAATATGGAATTCTTTGCTTTGATAATTGAGGGCGCCAAAATAAGTTTGTCTATCTTTTTCATTGGTAATTGGGACTTTAATTCTGATTTTTGATTGACCCCAAACATAACCAGTTAAATCACCATGAAGTAGATGATATTCATCTAAAAACAATACTATTATTTCCCCAGATTCTATACCAGCCTTGTTTTTAAATAAAATATCGTTAATTTCTTCCGCCTTTTTTTTTACCAGTTCTTTATCAAATTTAGGATTAGTTTTTTGAGTTTTTTTCCAACTAATTTTCGCCCGGTCGAAAAGTTCATAGTAACTCTGTTTTGATTTATATGTCACACCAAATTCTCGCTCTAAATAAGTAACTAACTCATCTAAATCCCAATATTCTTTATTCTTTAACCACTCGATTACTTCAGTATTTTGTCGAGCTGTTAAATACCCTTTGGACCCTTTATGTCCTAGTTTGATTCCGGCGATGCCTTTGGTTTTAAATTGTTTTTTCCAATAACCAATAAAAAAATTACTGACACCTAAAATTTTGCTGATTTCATTGTAGATCTTACCTGAGAGCGCCATCCTTACAGCTATTGCTCGTTTTAGTTCTCTGGCATCGATATCGCTTTTAATGAAAGATTCTAATTGGGCTATTTCTTTTTCTCTATCTTTTTGTTGCAGTTGTAAGTTATTCATTTTTTATTGTCACAATCAAGTATTGCATATAATTGTATCATAGTCTTGATAATGATTTAGGATTGCTATATATCATGTTTTTGCCTGACATCAAGGAGACTGAAGTTATAACTAGAAGTTATTTTATGACCACACATTCAATACATTGGGGAATTGAATGTTACCACAGAGCCATCAAACAACTTTGTGGAATAAAAAGATTTATGGTGAGAAGTTCTCCGGCTATTTTCACCCATTTCTTCTGTTCAATTCGAGCTTTTGTCCAATTAGAATTGATGAGGGCAGAGGCACTGATTGATAATTGGTATGAAATTCAAAGAAATTTATCTTTAGAAGTAGCCCGTGATTTCATTCTCCATTACCTAAATCAAAAAGTAGGTCTAAAAGCTGAATATTAACTAACCGCCAAGTTCCATATTAATTGACTAGCAAAAACTCTACATTTAAGGGCTTTTTGCAACTGTTTGTAGTGGCAAAAACTTTACCCGCCAAAGGAATCCTGTAATTTTAGCGCTTCATTCATATTTAGGCTGATTTGTCAATGCGTAAGTCCTAAGAACGATCATATCGAGAGGGAAAAGCAATCAACGATTGCTTTTCCCTCTCCCCGACCAGGTGCGATTCTCATTTTATTTCCACCAAAGTTAAGCATATTTACTCATTGACATTCGCTCCACTTTCTTAACCTGTCACGAATGTCTCATTTATCTGGTTTTTTACTTTTTTGCGATCGCTTCTGCGGTGGTTTTTCCTTCTCTGCTCATACTACATCCGGCAAGCTTCTCTCCTGGCTGTTTCTATCTGGTAGTCTCAGTGCCAATTTTCCCAAAATGCTGCCTCAACGGACTAGTTCTACTTTTCCTCATCAAGGGTACTACATCCCTCTATCCCTTACTAAGTCTACCTTCTGGCTTATTGCTTCTCTTCACCAAAATTGCGTAAGAACCCTTATTAGTCATAATCTAAGATACTATCATTAAATTATGATATTTTTAGGTGGTCAGTTAAATATAGAGGGAAATAACGCAATCATGACTAGTGTTAGACTAGAAAAAGTAGCAGAAATGTACGATGTAACCGGAGAACTAGGTTTATACCTTATCTTTGACAACCAGTTACATTTTGGCTATTGGGGTGAAAATAATCCTGATGCCAATCTTGGTGAAGCAGCCGATCGGCTGACTCAGATTATGATCGATAAGTCAGAAATTCATCAGGGGGAACGTTTCTGCGATCTTGGATGCGGTGTAGGTGTCCCAGCGATACGGATTGCAAAAGCCAAGGAATGTTTCGTTGATGGAATTACAATCAGCAAGTACCAATGCAACAGGGCAAAGGAGCTAGCCGAGGAAGCTGGTATGTCCGATCGAGTTCGCTTCATCCACAGCAATGCGTTGCAAGTACCCTGTGACGACGCAACCTATGACGGAGGATGGTTTTTTGAAAGTATTTATCACATGGGGCATCGCGAAGCCCTACGAGAAGCTTATCGAATTTTGAAACCAGGGGCGACATTACTAATCGCGGACTTAATAACAGGGCCAAACACTAGCGAAGAATTCAAGACGTTTGCTAAGGAACAACTGCATTCGGATCATATTCCAAAGGAATACTATCCAGAACTGCTTGATACGGCTGGTTTTGACCTGATCGAAATTGATGACGTAACCGAATTTATGATGCCTTTTATGGTTCCGAAGGTTAAAGCCGGGTTCAAACAGTATGAAGCCGAAAATCTGCAAGATGTTCAGAGTGAAACGATCGACGGTTGGCTCCAAGTATTTGAGAGTGTGTGTGAGAATCTTGGGTATATATTGGTAAAGGCAAAAAAAAGAGTTTATCCTTAGAGGATAGTAATTGTTAAAGGGAGGAAGAGGCAGGCGTTCGCCTGCCTCTTCCTTACCCTTTTTGTAGTAACCCAAGTTGCTAGTTATAAGATTAGTCTGATTGTTTTTACGTTGTTGGGCTTTAGCCCTCTTAGGAAACGTGGCATAAGAGGGCTAAAGCCCAACAACGTGCTTTTGTGTAAATAACTAGTACACTTGGGCGGGAATAGAGCTACCATTTATAGCTAGATGTAGAAGGTAGAACAGATCGATGCCCAGACTAG
>NZ_JAUBTO010000241.1:0-7624 GCF_036702495.1 Microcoleus sp. C2D2
ATGTAAAAAATATAAAATAAATAAATAAATAAATGTCTAGAAGTATCACACAGAAAGGATTACAGGCTATTTGAGACAGTATCGATATTTTTGATATTTCCCCAAAAAGCTAGGTCAAGCAGCCGATGAAATTTTTCGAGTGGCAGCTTGTCCGTCCTAGAGCTTGTTGTAAGTTTAAAGCTCTGGCTCGGACAAGTTGACGCCGAAAAATTAGCGCAGCGGTCATCGGTTGCGACGTGGGTGCTAAGTTGTTGGTCTAAATGCGCTTGGTGTCATTTGAACTCGCCACGCTGTTTCCCGCTCGATTACTTGCTCCTTCTAAACTTGTTTACAGGTTTAAGACTTGTGGCTGGTATGTTTGATGTGTTGCTGCGTAGGCAGGGTTGCAGTATAGGTTAAGCGGGCATATGGGTATATCCAGCTCTAGGACTTATCACCGCTACAGCTTATGCTGTTTCCATAAATGGCTGATATCTCTATTCAACCATTTCTATAAACGGATGTCAAACGCAAACTGGGATAACATTCTATCCCCCTCTAAAGCTTGTAATTACTGTAGCTAGCTCAAGATACTGTCTTTTTAGAAGACTTCCGTTTGAGTATGGCTCCATATCCTAATGCTGTCGCTGCACCAAACATAGTTAGTGGTTCAGGAACAGGTTGTACAAGTTGTGTAGGTTGTACATCCAATGTAGCATTCTCAACCAAAATAGAGCTATCTACGTTGTTGGCTCGATAATCTACTCTTACACTCCTTAAATCACTCTGTCCATCTGCTCTAGAGTTAATAACTCTAAAGAACAAACCAGCTATAGCGCTTGGACTAGTCACTGGCTCACTAAAATCAATGAATGGAATAATTTGAATAAAAGATAATTCATTAGAGTCGTAAGTACCATTTCCAAAGGTAAAACCACTAGGCTCATAAACTCTTTGAATTTCTACTCCCCCTAAACCAGTGCTTTCTGGCTCCAAAGCTAATCTAAATAAGATTGCGCCACCAGGATCTCTTTGTAAACCGTTAAAGGAGGTCAATGTGAAATTAATAGCATTTGCCTTTGTAGCTATAAGAGTTGCACAGGCGGTCATTGCTAAACTAACTGATATTATATGACGTAACATTTTTGTACTCCATTCTATGTTTTTTTTTACGATACCATAAATTTAAGATGGCAGTTAAATATTAAAAATTACAAATATCCCCGTCTAGGCCCCTACAACTGCTACTAATTCATCGGGATAGATTCATAACCTGACCCTGGGTTTAAAAGTGCTATGGCTAGGTAGGACAGACTTTATACCTATTGGGCGAGATTCTCTAAAGTTGGATCCTCCCAGCGGATTTGATGAGGGAAGGCTAACACCTCGCTCCATTCTCCTAATTCCTGTATCAGCATTCTGTATTGAGCGCCGTTCGTAGCGGCCAAGAAAGAAGCTCGAATCCACTGACCCCACCGACTGACCCATCCCATTCTGCCGAGAGGTTCCGGCTGCGGTTCTACCGTTGGTTCTATGGGAGTTTCTATGCTTGAGTCTGTTGTCACACTAGGGATATTCTCTATATCTATAGAACTTGCTGTGACAGAACCCAAATACAAGTCATTTTCGACCCGAACCTTGCTGGCAGAGGGTTTGAGGTAAGGTGTGACATCAGCCTCAACCGCTGCGATGGCGTAATGCTGGAATTCAAATAAAGCTAGTTCGTCTCGCTTTTGCCAAGCTTCAAAAATTTGCGCTCGCAAACCTTCAGGCTCCTTAACTTTATTGCCTGCCCTGTCGAAGACATTCGCAGAAGCGGCGCCGCCAAACTTGTAAAATCTCAACCGCTCTCCACCTACGCGACGCTGTGGTGAGGCTGCGAACTTAAGTCCCAGTTGCCCAAGAAAGCTGCCCACAACTCCGATCGGATTCTTTGCCACTTTCTCTCGACTGACTTTGATGCCCGTAAAAGTTTTGATGTCTGCTGCAAATTTCAAAGCCTTGCCTGCAAATTCAAGAATTTCTGGCGAGTTGTTGCTCCATTCTTTTGTCGGGTCGCAGAACTGCCAAGTATTTAGGAGCTTGTGAACCGTAACTTTACACATGGATTGCCGGACATCTTGGAGGCAGAGTTGCCCGTCGCCATTCTTTAGTTGGGAGTCAATATTTTTGCGATCGCGCATCAAAATAAAATCTGGGTTGTGGGTAAGCAAATATTCAAGCTGAATTTTGCCATGCCACCTATCTTGATGAAGTTGCCTGAGTGTTGGGGTAACTTCCTTAACTTGATAAATTTCCTTCAGCCTAAATTTTTCCTGTTTGTACCGTTCGGCGTCGGTTTTGCTGCGCTTCTGTTCTAGCTCCTCAAATTCCGGACGATCGATATCTTCTGCCTCTGCCACAGCAAGAGCTTCCTCCACTTGATTGAGAATTCTCAGCGCGTTAATTTCCCCCGCAGTGTCGCGGTCATCATCTCCACAATCTGTAATGATGTGTCCTTCAGCTTCAAGCCCCTCGCGTACAGTCTCCCGAAAATCCCAAATTGAAGAATTTATTCGGGCGGCGTACTTCGCCCAAAATCTCAAAACTGTTGGGTTGTGAGCTTTGTCAAGGTCTAAGTCAAAATCTCTGAGCTGTTGCAAATTATAGCGGCAGTCTTTTTCCTTCGACTTGGCTACTTCCTTATAATTTGCTTCCCCGTTGCCAATTTTTCCCACTGCAATCTGACGGCACCAGACAAACCTGTTAATAGGTTCGCGAACCCGCGCCAGACTTTGCCGCACTTCGTTATCAGAGATTGCCCCTTGGAAAATGCCGAACACGGCGTTAAAATGCCCCCGCAACTCAACAGATACCCCAGTTGCCAGCGACGGCGAACAAATCACGATATCGTAGAGCGCCGCTAGTTCGGTGATTTTCTCAGCACATTGGTAAGCCGGATGCTCGGGGTTCGCGACTGTCTCCGCATCTATTCTGAGGATTTTCTTGCCAGGGCAGCGCGAGCGGTAAAATTTTTCTAAATTCTTGCTACCGAATTTGCTCTTGGCTTTCTGGGAGTCGCAACTGACCCAGATTTTGGCGCCAAGAGTTACACGAGCGACTGAATCCTTGAGCAGCCCGGACGGATCGTCTTTAGTCCCACCCTTGACGTATTGGGTGTCGTAAAATTTTATTTGCCACGGCTCAGACGGCTGCCAGTGATTTACCGCAATCCAAGGCTCAATATCAGTTCTTTCAGCAAACTCGCGAACAAAGTCAATGCTGTAATCGCTTAAGTCAGCATCTTGTAGCCTGATTGTTCCACCCGTGCTGAGCACCGATTTAAATAGTGTCCGCATGGTGGTGAGGATTGCTTGACGGTTTTCTCGGCAAGTTGAGGCGTCGAGCGCGTGCCAGAAAACTTGCTCGACTTCATCAACAATTACTAAAGCTCCTTCCCAAGCCAGCGGGTCAAAAGCTGCTTGAGATAGTGGGTGCAGGCTATCAACGCACAGCCCAAACCCCATAGCTTTGCCCTCAAGTTCGCGATCTGCGTCCGAGTTCATTTCCTCGATCCAAGGAATCCCCACAGCCTTACAAATTGCCCGTCCTAGCACAATCCGGTGAGTCAGCAGCAAAACTTTGCGCCCCTGGGCATGAGTTTGAGCGATTAATTTGATGAGGTCGTAAGTTTTCCCCGTTCCTTTGGGCGATTTCACACCAATTAAGCCGGAATGGTAAGGAATGCTGAGGTAACGCTGGTTGCATTCCCAAGCTGTTGGGTAAGTTAGCGCCCAAGCTTTCTGTCTATTTTTTTTGCTGAACCCTTTTAAGATTTGTTTCTGGATTTCCTCAATTGTCGAAGCCGCCGAAATTACTGCGTCGATGTCGCCACCAGCGACCACAAAATCATCAGCACCTTTATCCGGCCCAGGCAACTGTGCAATTTTTGCGATCGCACTTTTGAACAGTTTCGCTGTGGTTGTGGCGGCCTTAAATTCTGGGCTTTCGGAATAATCACCCTCGCGGAAGTCGAAAATAATTGTGATTTCGCGTCCTGCTGTGTCAAGCGCTTCGAGTTCGGATCGCAATTCCCACGCAACTGCTTTCTGATATTCTGTCCCGTCTGCCTTCCGTACCCAGTCCCCTTTCTCCGTAACTCGGTAGCCAGTAGTGATTCCCGGAATACAAATAGCTGCAAACCCGCGAGAAATCAGGGCGCAAGCTTTCTTTTCCCCTTCAGTGATGACGATCGGGCAGTTGGTAGCCTTGACCCATTCCCAGAATCCGATCGCTTCTCCATCAACCCCAATAACCGGGAATTCTGGCATTGATAAGCCAGCTTTTTCGGCTACTAATTTCCAAACACGGACGGTAATGCGAGCAAAAAATATTTCTAAGGACTTGCCCTTTGGCTGGTGATATCTGCGAGGCTCCCACACGCCTGTATTTTTATTTAGGTCGAGAGCGATCGGCGCCCCGCCTAATTGCCGAAAACGGTTGTTACATATCCAGCCATACGCAGGAGGGCCCTCCGGTCGGTAAATTCCTTTTGATTTGATAATCCCGTACCTGGCGGCTTTTGTGTTTCCGGCTAGATCGGATGGCAGATAAAAATTGTTGTCAAGGAAATATCCCGCACTTCCGGTACACCGGGCAAGATTCCGAGCCGCTTCTATGCTGATGCCGCTGTTGGTTGTGGGGTCGGTGTCGCGGTAAAGCAAGTCATAAGCAGGGTTTCCGCTCGCAGGGTCAAAGTTGAGAGGATAAATGTCAGGAGCAATACCAGATTTGACCACGCAGTCTTGATAGGCAAGATCGGCGGGACTATATACTTGACTGTGGAAATTTTTTTGTAAGGTCATACCGCGTCCTAATCAGGAGGTATGACCGCTTTTTTTGGGCGGGTTGTCGGATAGGTTTGCGCCGCAACACGTGCGCTGATAGACTTAAATTACTTTTATTAATTATTTGGTGGCCCGCCCAAACAGCGGCCATTTTTTTTTTGGAGAATGCTTAAGCCAATTCTAAAGCTTCTCCCCATCTGGATTAGCCCAGTCGCCTAGGCTTGGTTCCAGCAATTAATATTCTATGGCTTACCCGATCGCATTGTGACGTTCCCCGTCTCATTTTTCGCTTCGGTGTACTCGGTCAAGGAGGGGAGTGGGTTGCGGATGTTTTTCCGACTGGCTGAGCGGGAACTCTGCACGGGTTCATAAATTGTCGCAGCCAGTCGAAAAAACCCCGCTTGAGTTCGCTACAGAGAAAGTCTAGGCGTTAATTAATGTTGACTTTCCCGCTTCCCTTGACTTGCAAGCTTCTAAATACATAGAGTAATCGGGATGCTCGTTCGGGGAAGCGCTATGAAGTAAGTCGTTGGTATATATGACTTCCAGGAGCCGTTCAGCGCGTTCTAATTCCCCGTTCTCGGAAGCGTTCAGTTCTGGTTCAGCTAGTTAATTTTAGAACATCGGTTCTGAACGTTCGGTTAGGGAATCAACTAGCTGAACCAACCGCAGGACAAATATTTGACCGCGTTCTGCAGGTGGTAGTGCCACGGAATGACTCTAGGGGTACACATATACCCAGTAGCGTGAGACTTTCCATCGGCAGTCAGCGGCAAAATCAAATATTCACCATTAAGCAGTCTCTACCTACCTCCCATATTTTCTTGATTATCGTATCTTTGTCATCTCCACTTTGCTCCCAATTTTCAACTTGTTTTTTCAGGGAGTCATATTTGCATTGTTCCAAATTTTCAATTCCTTTCTTCAATTCTTCAACTTGAACGGCAGCAAAGGTATTTTGGTGGATGTTGAGCTTTGGTTCAAAAACACGTACATAGTACGCTTGAGTTACTTGTGCTTGTTTATCCCGCGTCCCCTCAGGCAATACAATCCAAGAGATATTGATTTGATATCCCATCCTATCTAAAAATTCAAATTCCATTTTTCTCTTGTGGTCTTTGAATTTTCTCCTTAAATTCGACGTAAACCCGATGTAGATAATTTTTTTGCTTTCCCCTTGCATGGCTGTCACAAAGTAAACTACCTTTTTCGTCTCGGGTAATAAATGGCTATTAGCTAATGCCATTTCTTCAAGCGCCGTAAAGATTTGCGATCGTCCGCAAGGACAATCGTTTGTAAATGTCATAATTTTTAGGCTCCAAACGTTGACAGTGAACTGTTTGGGGAAGTCGTGACTTGGCTAGCGGGTCAACGCTGGTCAGTCGCGCATAAATCTTCCTTAATTACTGACGATCGCAGGTTCGTAGGCGTTTTGTCAACCTGCAATTGTTAAGATTTTGACCAGAAAAGCCCCGGAATGAACCGGGGTTTATGCCCAAAGTCCCTGGGATGTGTCGTCTCAGGACTCCTCAAGTATCTCCAAAATTGCATCTACGTCAGCAAGCGAGGCGGTTGATTTTTTACGCTTAGCTTTTAATTTGTTTAGCAGGACGGAAGCCTCTGGTAACTCAAGTGCCGATCGCAATCTGTGTACTTCGTTTCGGAGCTTAGTTGTGATGCGAGTGCTAGTTTCTAAAAGCGCGTCATAGTTAGCGCGGAGGGACTCTAGCTCAACCTGTATTTTTGCTGTGTCACGCGGTTCAGTGACTATATTGTCCACTTTGTTATGGATTTGAGTGTCAGACTTTACCCATGTGTCACGCGGTTCAATGCCTCGATCGAGTTGCCGAGCATATTCTAAAGTAGCATCAGCAAGGGCGATCGGAACTCGAATGGTGCGGGTAGGACCACTCTGCCATGCAGCCTTGAATCGAGAATCCTTGATTGAGTCTTCGTGTCCTTTAGGATTTGGCATAATGATAAGTAAGATACGTGTATTGCCGTGTGTCAGGCGTTTCAACTACTATAACGGTGTTAGTAGATAGTGTCAAGCGCGTGACACACGGTTTTTTATGGTCTTGGTACTTACAATCAATTGCAGTTCACCGTTTCCATAAATGGTAGATGTGTTTGTCTAGCCATTCCCATAAACGGATATCAAGGCTTTTCACCATTTCCATAAACGGCAAAAACTCGCTAAAAAGTAACATACTTGCTCTGCCAGTAAGCAAGCGGCCTTTTGTGTTTATTTTGTATCAGATGTTGATACAAACCTTTGAAACCCTTGCCTAGTAAGGGGCGAAAATGGGGGGTGTGAGAATAGTTTCTATATAATCAAGACAAGGAATGCGCGCGTGAAAATACAGTATCTAATAGCACTTGTCAAGAGCTTTGAACAAATAATTCATTTGGAAAACACCACAGCGTACCGCGCCTCGCAAGCTCGGCACATCTTCCCCTGTGCTGTACACAAATGAGCTTTTTAAGGCTGTTGGGCGTAACAAAGGCAGAATTCATCATATTAAACTCTTGAGAGGGCTTAAACGAGCATTTAGAGGGGGGTGCTGTTTGGCGATCGTGGTAGGTGGTCATTTTGTCTAGTAGTTGTCTAGTATTTGTCTACAGCTTGTCTACGCTTTGTCTACATTGAATAAACGGGTATCTAAGGCTAGGCAGGGATAACAGTGTAAGACGTTGTAAGACACTAGAGACAACAGTGTAGACAGTGCTGTAGACATAGTTCTAGACATTAAACTACACCGTGTAGAGACTTGATTTTACCGCTTAAAATCTGCTATTATTAGGGAGATTGCAGTCAA